>NZ_JBBMFF010000198.1:0-21948 GCF_040096185.1 Faecousia intestinalis
CTCCGACGTACACGCCGCCGGAGAAAATGATTTCCATTTTCTTTGCGCTTGCGAGCGCAAACTCTGCGAGGCTTTTTGCACAAACTGAGGAAACCCTGACGATTTCCTTTGCCTTCGGCCGGGAGGCTTTTATGCTGCGTCAGGCCTTTACCGCGCGGACAAAGGCTGCGGGGTCGGCGGCCTTGAAATAGGCGCTGCCCGCGACGAGGACGTTCGCGCCGTTATCGCGGCAGATCTTTGCCGTCTCCACATTGACGCCGCCGTCAACCTCCAGCTCGCAGGCTGGGTTCTGCTCGTCGATCCACTGGCGGAGCTGATGCAGCTTCGGCATGGTACTGTGCAGGAACGACTGTCCGCCAAAGCCCGGCTCGACTGTCATCACAAGGATGAGATCGCACAGCGGCAGGAACGGCAGCACGGCCTCTGCAGGGGTGTTCGGCTTGACGGAAATGGCAGCGCGCACACCGTTTTCCCGGATGCGGCGCAGGGCCTCGAGCGTGTTTTCCTGCGTGTCGGCCTCAACATGGAGCGTGAGGATGCTGCTTCCGGCCTTACAGAACGCGTCAACATAGCGGATGGGCCGCTCGATCATCAGATGGACATCCAGCGGCAGGGGGGCGATGCGCGAAATGGCAGCGACGACCGGGATGCCGATGGTGATATTCGGAACAAACATGCCGTCCATGACGTCGACGTGGACATAATCGGCTCCTGCGGCGGGCAGAGAGCGGATATCTCGCTCCAGATTGACAAAATCCGCGGACAAAATGGACGGTGCGACCTTGATCATAGTGTAAATAACCTCCTTGCAGTTCTTCCTGAACCTCTGCTCTTCATTATAGCGAATTTTCCGGGGCTGTCAATTTGAAAATGGATGGAATTTCCATGATTTTTCCCGGCGGAGCGGCGCAAACTAGGCTCGAAATCAAGCAAAGGAGGAACCGTTCATGAGCTGTGATTGCCATGCCAACCATTGCATCCAGTGCTCCGTTACCCAGTGCCGGAACCACTGCAGCGACGAAAACTACTGCTCGCTCGAGCGCATCCAGGTCGGCACCCACGAGTCCGATCCCACGATGAAGCAGTGCACGGACTGCATGTCCTTCGTTCGCAAGTGATCCTTCTGCAAGCCCGCTGCCCGGCAAACCGGACGGCGGGTCTTTTTTTCTGCGTGACGGCATAGGCTGGAACAGAACAATGGGAGAGGGGATCGCCATGGGTGGAAAACAGGGAAGGAAAAAACGGAATTGGCTGCCGCTGCAGCTGGCGGCGGCCATGCCGCTGGCAACGCTGGCGCTGGCCGCATTGGCTGCGCGCCTGATCCTGGGCGGGAAGCTGCCGGAAAGCAGTCTGCCGGTCGCCGCGGGCGTGATCGCGGGGCTGGTCGCCTTTCTCGGTGCGCTGATCGCAGCCCTGCACAGCGGACGGCGGAAGCTGCTTTGCGGGCTTGGGGCGGCAGGCGGCTATGCGCTGTTTTTGCTGCTGGGGAACCTGCTGTTCTTCGGCGTACATTACGGGGAAGCACTGCCGGTCCTGCTGCCGCTGGCCGGTGCGGGGCTGCTCGGCGCTCTGCTCGGGGCCGGGCGCCGGAAAAAGCGCCGCTATGCATAAATCGAAAACGGGTAAATGCAGGAGAACTTGCAAATATGCAAAACACAGCATGTGGTGAATATGCAGATAATGAATACAACATCTGGTGGAATATGCAGATGAGCCGCTGAATTACAATGTCTCCGTTGCATTGGTTAACATAATATTGTTAACATAATTCTTGAGCATAATATACAAAGTTTTCCTCTCCGGGCCGGAAAGGATTGAAATCCGGGAAAATATGCGCTATTATATTCTACACTACCAGAAATGTTTGCAGAACGCTCCGGTTGCCTCCTGTATGCGCCGGGCCGCTGCGGCATAGTTTTTTGCTGGCGAGAGGGAACGCAAGATGGGGAAGCTCGTGGCTGCATATGAATCCTACCTTATGAATATCAGGCACGCATCGGACAATACGGTCGCTTCCTATCTGCGCGATGTGCGGCAATTCACCACCTATCTGGAGCAGACGGACGGCCCTGCGCTGGAGGCGTGCACGCAGGAGACGGTCTGTGCCTATGTGCGCCATCTGACGAGCATCGGCAAGTCGCCCGCAACGGTCTCCCGGTGTGTGGCGTCGCTCAAGAGCTTCTATGGCTACTGCGTCTCCACCGGCGCGGTCGCGCAGTCTCCTGTGCACGATATCCCGCAGCAGAAGGCGGAAAAGCGCCTTCCTCAGATTTTAACCGGCCGCGAGGTCGAGCTGCTGCTCGAGCAGCCGAAGTGCACGGATATGAAGGGCTATCGCGACAAGGCCATGCTCGAGACGCTCTATGCCACCGGCATGCGCGTCAGCGAGATGATCGCGCTGAATGTTTCGGACGTCAGTCTGGCGGGCGGCTTTGTCCGCTGCATCGGGAATGGGAAGCCCCGCATCATCCCGATCTACCCGGCGGCCATCCGTGCCCTGACGGCCTATGTGACGGATATCCGGCCGAATATGATCGCCGAGCCGGACGAGCAGGCCCTGTTCGTCAACCTGAACGGCGGCCGCATTTCCAGACAGGGCTTTTGGAAGATCATCAAGCACTATCAGCAGACCGCGCAGATCGACAAGGAGATCACGCCGCATACGCTGCGCCACAGCTTTGCGGCCCATCTGCTCGAAAACGGCGCGGACCTGCATTCCCTGCAGGAGATGCTCGGCCACAGCGATATCTCCTCCACGCAGGTCTATGCGCAGGTCGTGAAAAAGACGCTCAAGAGCGTCTATGAAAAATACCACCCGCGCGCTTAAAGAAAAAGCTTCGGAGCTGGTGAAGTGATATGCTCCCTCTATGAGACGATGAAAGACACCGTCACATAGGGGGAGCATTTTCATGCCGCGCAGGAAGCAGTCCCGGTGCTGCACGGGGATACTCTTATGAGAGGAGCCCATACCCCCGCAGCACTGCCCGCAGGCGGCTGCGGTGCGGCTCCTCCAGCGGCGACAGCGGCAGGCGGAGCGTCCCGCTGCACAGGCCAAGCTCCTCCATGGCGGCCTTGACCGGGATGGGGTTCACGACGCAGAACAGCGCCTCGCACAGCGGCAGCAGCTCCAGCTGGCGGCGCGCGCCTTCGCGGAAATCTCCGGCAAGGCAGGCATCCGTCATGGCAACGACGGCCTCCGGCGCGACGTTCGACACCACGGAGATCACGCCGCTGCCGCCGAGCGCCATGATCGCGGCCGTCTGGTCGTCGTTGCCGCTCCAAACCGGTAGACCGCACCGGCCCAGCAGCTGTGCGGCTCGGCTGATGCTGCCGCAGGCTTCCTTGATGCCTGCAATATGCGGATGGCGGGCGAGCGCCCGCACCGTCTCCGGCAGGAGGTCGACGCCGGTGCGCGACGGAACATTATAGAGCACGAGCGGCAGGGGAGACGCGTCCGCGATCGCGGTATAGTGCGCAAGCAGGCCTGCTTGTGTCCCTTTATTATAGTAGGGCGTGACGGCCAGCAGCGCATCCGCGCCGTTCTGTGCCGCAAGCTCTGCATTCTCCACGGAACCGGCCGTGCAGTTCGTCCCGACGCCCATGATAACGGGACAATGGCCGCAGGCAGCCTGCTTTGCGCGGCGCAGGAGTGTCAGCCTCTCGTCCTGCGTCAGGGTCGCAGCCTCGCCGGTCGTGCCGCAGACAACGAGCGCCGCGATCCCGGCATCCAGCTGCCGCTCAAGCAGGCGGTCCCATGCCGGAAGATCGATGCTCCCGTCCGGCCGGAACGGGGTGAGGAGCGCCGTGGCGGCGCCCCGAAAGATCGGCAGCATTCCGATCACCTCCGCGTCATCCTATGCCGCACCGCCTGCAGGGGTGAAATCCCGGTCTTGCAATTTTCGGGGCGCAATGGTATAATCAGACATTGAAATACAATAGGAGCAATCTGTCCATATGTATCTGAAACAGCTAGTCATTCAGGGCTTCAAATCCTTCCCGGACAAGACGGTCGTGGGATTTGGCCATGATATCACCGCCATCGTCGGGCCGAACGGCAGCGGAAAATCCAATATCTCAGATGCCATCCGCTGGGTCATGGGCGAGCAGAATTCCCGCTCGCTGCGCGGCCAGAAGATGGAGGATGTCATTTTCGGCGGCACGGAGAAGCGCGCCCCCGTCGGCTTTGCCGAAGCGACGCTCGTGCTGGACAACAGCGACCGCGCCCTGCATTATGACGCCGACGAGCTGATGGTCACACGCCGGTATTACCGCTCCGGCGAGAGCGAATACTACATCAACAAGCAGAGCGTGCGTCTGCGTGATGTCAACGAGCTGTTCATGGATACCGGTCTCGGCCGCGACGGCTATTCCAACATCAGCCAGGGACGCATCGACGAAATTCTGTCCCTCAAGAGCACGGACCGCCGCGAAATTTTCGAGGAGGCTGCCGGTATCTCGAAATACCGCCACCGCAAGGAGGAAACGGAGCGCCGCCTCGCCACGACGCAGGACAATCTGACCCGCATCGGCGACAAGATCTCGGAGCTGGAGCTGCAGGTCGGCCCGCTGCGCGATCAGGCGGAAAAGGCAAAGCGCTACCTGACCTACCGTGAGGAGCTCAAGGGCCTTGAGGTCGCGCTGTGGCTGCAGTCGCTCGAGCGCCTGAGCGCCACGGCGCGCAAGGCCGAGGAGGACTATCATTCCGCCGCCTTCATCCTGCAGCAGGAGCACGACGCGCTGGACAAGCTGTATGTCACATCGGAATCCCTGACGTTCGACCTCCACAACCGCGACCTGCAGACGGATCAGATCCGTGATGCGATCCGGCAGGCGGAGGCCGCCTCGCAGGAGCAGCGCAGCCGGATCGCCGTGCTGGAGACGAACCGCGGCAACGCGCAGAGCAACCTGAAGCGCGTGCAGCACGAGCTGGAGGATCAGGACAGCCGCAGCGGCAGCATCTCCGCGCAGATCGAAGCACTGGAGCAGCGCATGGGCGAGATCGACACGCAGACCGCCGCGCTGGCCGAAAAGCAGAAGCAGGCCGAGGAGGAGGGCCGCAGACTGGCGGACTCCGCCGACGGCATGACAAAGCGCTATCTCACCCTGCGCGATCTGCAGGGCCGGAAGCGCGAGGAGCTCTCCGCTCGCGGCGCGGACCTGACCGCCGTGGAAGAGAGTCTTGCCCAGAGCACGGAGCGGCAGACCCAGCTGGCACAGGATCTGCAGGCGGCGCAGAGCCGCTGTGCAGAGGCACAGCGCGCGCTCGAGACCGCACAGAAGCAGCTCTCCAAAGCGCAGGCCGATATCACGGCCGCGCAGAACCGCATCAACGGCTACCGTTTGCGCAGCCGCACCCGAGCGGAGCGGAGCGAGGCCCTGCAGAAGCAGGCCACGGACGCCGGTGTCCGGCTCGACACGGTCAGCTCCCGCCTGAAGCTCTTTCAGGAGATGGAGCGTGAGCTGGAGGGCTATTCCCGCGCTGTCCGCACCGTCATGCAGGAGAGCCGACGCGGCAAGCTCCGCGGCATCCATGGCGCGGTGTCCATGCTGCTGCGCACACAGGACAGCTACACCGTTGCCATCGAGGTCGCGCTCGGCAGCGCCATGCAGAATATCGTCGTGGAGGACGAGGGCTGCGCCAAGGCTGCCATCCAATATCTGAAACGCTCGGACAACGGCCGCGCCACGTTCCTGCCGCTGTCTGTCATCCACGGCCGGCCGCTGAACGAGAGCGGCATCGAGCGCTGCGCCGGTTTCTGCGGCGTAGCCTCCGACCTTGTCTCGTGTGAGCCGCGCTATCGCGAGATCATCCTGAATCTGCTCGGCCGCACGGTCGTGGCGCAGGACCTTGACGCGGCCATTTCCATTGCCAACCAATTCGGCCACCGCTTCCGCATCGTCACACTGGACGGGCAGGTCCTGAATGCAGGCGGCTCCATGACGGGCGGCTCCGTCTCCCGCAGTGCGGGTATCCTGTCGCGCGCCAACGAGATCGAGCGTCTGCAGGCCCAGCAGAAGGAGGCCGCCGCCGCGCTGGACAAGCTCCGCGGAGAGCAGAAGGAAGCGCAGCGCCTGCTGGAGCAGGCGAATTATGACCTGACGAACGCGGAGACGGACCTCCGCACGGCCGAAGACGCCGCTCTGCGCCTGCAGGGCGAGGAAAAGCAGCACCACGTTCTTGTGCAGGCCCTGACGGACGCGATCACCGGCTCGCAGCGCGAGCAGGAGCTGCTCGAAAAGCGGATCGGCGCCGACAGCGGCCGCCGCGCGGCGCTGCAGAAGGCCGTTGCCGACCTGCAGAAGGCACTGGAGGAGGCTGAGCAGGAGCTTTCCGTCGTTTCGGACGGCCAGAGCGTTGCTTCGGAGCAGAGCAGCCGCCTTTCGGAGTGCCTGACGGCGCTGCGCATGGAGGCGGCCAGACTGGAGGCCGAGCGTACCACGGCGAAGAGCTCCGCCGAGCAGCTGCGCGGGCTGGAGCATGCCATGCGCGGCGACCGCGAGCAGAAGCTGCAGCTCATCGACCGCTATACGCAGGAGGCCGCTGAGCTGGAAAAGACGCTGCAGGCCGAGCAGGACAAGCTGGCCGGGCAGGACGCCGCGGCGCAGGCCAGGCAGGAAGAGCTGCAGGCCGCGCTTGCCGAGCGTGCGAAGGTCGAAGCGCGCAAAACGGCCACGGAAAAGGAAGTACAGGAGAAAAACCGCGATATCCTGAACATGGAGCGCGAGAGCGCCCGTCTGGAGTCGCGCAAAAATGCTGCCGAGCTGGAGGAAAAGCAAATTCTCGACCGGCTGTGGGATACCTATGAGCTGACGCGCTCAAGCGCGCCCGCCGCTGCGGCGGAGCTGGAGAGCACGGCTGCCGGAACGAAGCGCGCCGCGGAGCTCCGCAGGAAGATCTCCGGCCTCGGCACGCCGAACCTCGGCGCCATCGACGAATTTGCCCGCGTGAACGAGCGGTATGAATACCTCTGCGGCCAGCGCGACGACGTGCTGACGTCCAAGCGCGACCTCGAGGGCATCATCGGCGATATCACCGGCCAGATGACCGATATTTTCGTCACGGAATTCGGCCGCATCAACACCTATTTCGGCCAGACATTCACGGAGATGTTCGGCGGCGGCAAGGCCTCACTCGAGCTGGAGGACCGCTCGCAGCCGCTGACGTGCGGCATTGAAATTCGTGTGCAGCCGCCCGGCAAGCAGCTCAAGACCATCACGCTGCTGTCCGGCGGTGAGAAGGCCTTTGTCGCAATCGCGCTGTATTTTGCCATTCTGAAGGTGCGGCCGACGCCGTTCTGCATGCTCGACGAGATCGACGCCGCGCTGGACGACCGGAATGTCGAACGCTTCGCGGGCTACCTGCGCGGCTTCAGCGGGAAAACGCAGTTTATCGTCATCACGCACCGCCGCGGCACCATGGAGGCCGCCGACGTGCTCTATGGCGTGACCATGCAGGAGCAGGGCATTTCCCGCATCCTGCATCTGGACCTGAATCAAATGGAGCATCAGCTCGGAATTTCGGAGGAGATCAAGTAAATGGGATTTTTTGAAAAAATCAAAAACGGACTGAAAAAGACGCGCGCCGCCATGGCCAACACGCTCGGCGGTATCTTCGCCTCGTTCAGCGGCGCAAACGAAGAATTTTACGAGGAGCTTGAGGAGAGCATGATCCTCGCCGACATCGGCGTGGAAACGTCCTGCAAGGCCGTCGAGCAGCTCCGCACCGTCGTGAAGGAGCGCAAGCTCCGCACAGCGGAAGAAATTCACGATGCCCTGAAGGATATCCTTGTGGACATGCTGAACGTCGGCGACACGAGCCTGAAGCTCGGCACGCGCCCGTCCGTCGTGCTTGTCATCGGCGTCAACGGCGTCGGCAAGACGACGACCATCGGCAAGCTGGCTCACCGCCTCTCCGGTGAGGGCAAGCGTGTGCTGCTGTGCGCGGCCGATACGTTCCGCGCCGCGGCTGCCGATCAGCTCGAAATTTGGGCCGGACGCGCCAATGTAGACATCGTCCGCCAGCACGAGGGCGCGGACCCCGCCGCCGTGGTGTTCGACGCCATTTCCGCCGCCAAGGCGCGAGGCAGCGACGTCATCCTGTGCGACACGGCAGGACGCCTGCACAACAAGGCCAACCTGATGAACGAGCTCGGCAAAATTTCCCGCATCATTGACCGCGAGCTGCCGAACGCAGACAAAGAGGTCCTGCTCGTGCTCGACGGCACGACGGGCCAGAACGGCCTGCTGCAGGCCAAGCAGTTCAAGGAGATCGCCGGTGTTACGGCCATCGCCCTGACAAAGCTCGACGGCACGGCCAAGGGCGGCATCGTCATCGCCGTGGCGGACGCGCTGCAGATCCCTGTGAAGCTCATCGGTGTCGGCGAACAGATGGACGACCTGATGCCGTTTGAGCCGCGCGCGTTCGTCGACGCGCTGATTTAAGGAGGTGCCCGACATGAAGGTCGTTATGGCAAGCAACAACGCCCACAAGATCGCCGAGCTGCGCGCGATCCTGTCTGCCTACGGGCTGGACGTCGTCTCGCAGCGTGAGGCGGGTGTGCATGTCGAGCCGGAGGAGACCGGCACAACGTTTGAGGAGAATTCCCGCATCAAGGCTGTGGCTGTGATGCAGGCCTGCGGTCTGCCCGCCGTGGCGGACGACTCCGGCCTGATGGTCGACGCGCTGAACGGGGAGCCGGGCGTTTATTCCGCGCGCTACGGCGGACCGGACTGCATCAGCGATTCCGACCGCATCAACTATCTGCTGAAAAAGCTCGAAAACGTTCCGGAGGGGAAGCGGACGGCAAAATTCGTCAGCGTTATCACCCTCGTCACGCCGGACGGCAAGGAGATCGTCGCGCGCGGCGAGTGTCCGGGACACATCCTGTTCGAGCGCCACGGAAACGGCGGCTTCGGCTATGATCCGGTGTTCTTTGCGGAGGATGCCGGGTGCACGTTCGCAGAACTGGCCCCGGAGCAGAAAAATCAGGTATCCCACCGCGCCCGGGCGCTGCGTGCCTTTGTGGAGAAGGCGTTCGGTACGAAAAAGGAGAAGGAATTATGCTGACCAGCAAACAGCGCGCCGATCTGCGCGCACAGGCAAATGATCTGGACACCACCCTGATGGTGGGCAAGGGCGGCGTGACGGAGAACGTTCTGTCCGAGGCCGCCCGGCAGCTTGAGGCTCGTGAGCTTGTCAAGGGCCGCGTGCTCGAGGCGGCGCTCCTGTCCGCACGCGAGGTCTGCGATGCGCTGTGCGAAGCGCTCGGTGCAGACGGCGTGCAGTGCGTCGGCTCGAAATTCGTGATCTACCGCCGCTCGGAGAAGAAGGCACAGGAGGCCGCACGGCAGGCGCGCGAGCTGAAAAAGCGCAAGTCGAACCCCGTCCGCCGCGGCGCGCAGGAGCGCCGCCGGCAGGCACGCGAGGAGCGCGAGCGCCGCAATGAGTATTTCCGGCAGGCTGCCATTCAGGCCGCCATCGAGCGCCGGAAGAGCCGCGAGGAATAACATAAATCATCGGAAAGGGGAGCGCCGCACATGGCAAATATCGGTATATTCGGCGGGAGCTTCAACCCGCCGCATCGCGGCCATCTGCTGGCTGCAGCGGAGTTCCAGCGCAGACTTGGGCTGGACCGCGTCATTCTGATGCCGGCGGCGCTGCCGCCCCATAAGGCGCTGGCCGCCGGGTCACCGGACGCCCACACGCGTCTGGAGCTGACAAGGCTGGCCGCGCAGGACCTTCCGTTTGCGGAGGTCAGCGATCTGGAGCTGCACCGCAGCGGCGCAAGCTACACGGCCGATACACTCGAGGAGCTGCACCGGCAGTATCCCAACGACCACCTCTGGTTTCTGATGGGGACGGACATGCTGCTGACATTTGCGCAGTGGCATGCGCCGGAGCGCATTGCAAAGCTCGCTTCGCTGGCAGTCGCACATCGCGGAAAGGACGACGGCAGAACGCTTCGGGAAGCGGCGCAGCAGCTGCGCGACCGCTTCGGGGCGGACGTCGTGCTGGTGGAAAATGACTTTCTGCCCTATTCCTCCACCATCGCCCGCGCCATGCTGGCCTTCCGCTGCGGGGAGGACTATCTCGAGCCTGCGGTCTATGACGCCGTCTGCATGCAGGGGCTTTATCACACGCGCAGCGACCTTCGCGGCCTGCCGCTCGATGCGCTGGCCCGCATCGCCCTGCCGCTGCACGACCCGAAGCGCGTGCCGCATGTACTTGGCTGCAGCCATACGGCGGCGGAGCTTGCCGCCCGCTTCGGGGAGGATCCCGGCCCGGCCCGGCGTGCCGGTCTGCTGCACGATGTGACAAAGGCGCTTCCCGGTCCGGAGCAGTTGAAATTATGCGATAAATATGGTATGATGTTGGATACATTCGAACGCAGTCACCCCAAGCTGCTGCACGCCAAGAGCGGCGCGGCGGTCGCGGGGGCGGTGTTCGGGGAATCTGCGGCGGTGCAGTCGGCTATCTGTTGGCACACGACCGGCAGGCCGGACATGACGCTGCTGCAGAAGGTCTTATATCTTGCCGATTACATGGAGCCGAACCGGGATTTCCCCGGTGTGGAACGGCTCCGCGCTCTGGCGGAGCATGATCTGGATGAGGCGGTCCTTCTGGGCCTTGAGATGTCGCTCGATCTGCTGACGGAAACCGGTCAGCCCATTGACGTGAATTCCAGAGCGGCCAGAGATTTTTTGAAAAGCGAAAGGACGAAGTCGGAATGAGGAAACTATTCGGCAACAGCAGCCGCGGCGCTTCCGGCGGGCGCTATGTCGCCGGGAAGCAGGCCGAGCGCCGCAGTGCGCCGGTGCAGCCCGATGTGCAGCGCCCCGAGGCGGATGACGAGGAGATCCCGCTCCTGCGTGATTATGCCAACCGCGAGGCGGCACAGCACCGTGCGGAGACGGAAGAGAATGATATCCCGCTTCTGCAGCAATATCTGAAGCGCCCGCCGCTGTCGCAGGTCATGCCGCAGGAGCGGCATCAGGCTCCGGCGCAGCCGCAGCAAAGACCTGCGCAGCAGGCGCGCCCGGCGGCACAGCAGCCCCAGAGCCGGCCGGCCCCGCAGCCGGCGCAGAGCGTTCCCGCACCCCGTGCGCCGCGTGCCGAAGCGCCGCGGCCCCGCCGGGAGGAAGTCAGAGACGAGGACCTGACGCGTGATCTGCCTCGCACGGATGCCGAAGCGCCGCGCAGCGGCATGAACGGCAAAACGCGCGGCCTGATCCTGCTGCTGGCCTCCATCGCGCTGTTTCTCGGTTCTGTCGCCATGTGTCTGGCGCTGCTCGGCCGCACGACGGCCGTCGCTCCGTCCGGCGGCAATAAAAAGTCCGACGGCGGCACGAGCGTCCGCGTTGAGACGGACGCACAGACTGGCCAGAGCATCGAAATGGATGTGCCGGACGCCTCCGGCCACGAGGGAATCTACAACATCCTGCTTGTTGGCACAGATGGCGACAGCACCCGCACGGATACGCTCCTGATCGCAAATCTCAACACAAAGGAGCACACCGTCAGCCTGATGAGCATCCCGCGCGACACTTATATCACCGGCAATTACGTCATTCCGAAGATCAATTCCGTCTACAGTGCGGCGGGCCAGGGTGACCGCGGTATCCGTGCGCTGACCGATAAGATCCGCGAGACGCTTGCCATTGCAGTCGACGGTTATGTGCTGGTTGATCTGCAGGGCTTTGAAAAGACGATCGACATGGTCGGCGGCGTGGAATTCGATATCCCGACCGACCTGCAGTATGACGATGACGACGAGAACATCCACGTCGACCTGAAGGCGGGACATCAGCTGCTTGACGGTGCACATGCGCTGCAGCTGTGCCGCTACCGCAGCGGTGCTGCCGATATGGACATTGAGCGTGCGGCTACGCAGCAGGAATTCCTGCGAGCGTTGGCACGGAAGCTGGCTTCGTCCGTGACGCTGGCAAAGGTGAAGGACTATGCCGAGCTATTTGCGACCTATGTCCGCACCGACCTGACCGTTGGCAACCTGATCTATCTCGGATCTGAGCTGATGCAGTGCGATTTCAACGCCATGTACACCGTGACCCTGCCCGGCGAGGCCGTGGAGATCAAGGGCGGCGACTATTATCAGCTCGACCCGGACGGCGTGCTGAAGATCCTGAACGAGCACTTCAACCCCACGTCCGAGGAATACGGCAAATATGACATCAACATCCGCCAGAAGACGGATATTCAGCGCGGGGATGGAACCGTGACCCGTGATACCACGGCGACAACGCCGACAAAGAGCACGCAGCCGCGCCAGGAGCCGACAGAGCCCACGCAGGATACGGCGACGGAACCGACGGGAGATCCCACGGAGCCGACGGAGGGCCCAACCGACGAAACGCAGGACCCGACGGAGGGGCCGACCGAGGGCCCGACGGAAGCGCCGACGGAGGCCCCGACTGAGGCACCCACGGAAGCGCCGACCGCTGCGCCGGAGACGGCAGAATAAGGAGGAACACCCCATGTATACACCCAAGGAGCTGGCGCTGCGCGCCGCTAAGGCACTCGACGACCGCAAGGGCCTGAAGATCCGCCTGCTGCAGGTTACGGACGTCACGTCCATTGCTGACTATTTTCTGATCTGTACCGGCACGTCCAACACGCATGTCAAGACGCTGTGCGACAGTGTGGAGGCGGCCGTTTCCGATGAGCTGGGCGAGCCGCTGCTGCACCGGGAGGGCCACCGCGGCGGAACGTGGGTCCTGCTGGACTTCGGCTGCCTCGTCGTGCATGTCTTCACGGAGGAGACGCGCGCCTTCTATGATCTCGAACGCCTGTGGAACGACGCAACGCCGGTTCCCATTGATTTTGCAGAATAAAGAGGGAAAAACATGAAGTACGATTTTACCGCCATCGAGGCCAAATGGCATAAGATCTGGGATGAAAAGCAGCTCTATGCCGCCAGGACCGGCAGCGACGCGAAGAAATTCTATGCTCTGGTCGAATTCCCGTACCCGTCCGGTGCCGGTCTGCACGTCGGCCATGCCCGCCCCTATACGGCCATGGACGTCATCGCGCGCAAGCACCGCATGCAGGGCGAGAACGTGCTGTTCCCCATGGGATACGATGCCTTCGGCCTGCCGACGGAGAACTACGCCATCAAGAACCACATCCATCCTGCCGTCGTGACGAAGAATAACATCGCCACGTTCCGCGGCCAGCTGCAGGCGCTCGGCTACAGCTTCGACTGGGACCGCGAGATCAACACGACGGACCCGAAGTATTTCAAGTGGACGCAGTGGATCTTCCTGCAGCTCTATAAGAACGGCCTTGCCTACAAGGCCAAGATGCCCGTGAACTGGTGCACGTCCTGCAAGTGCGTGCTGGCAAACGAGGAAGTCGTAGAGAACGTCTGTGAGCGCTGCGGCAGCCCGGTCGTCCGCAAGGAAAAGAGTCAGTGGATGCTGCGCATCACGCGCTATGCCCAGCGCCTGCTCGACGATCTGGACGACGTCGACTTTATCGAGCGCGTCAAAATTCAGCAGCGTAACTGGATCGGACGCTCCACCGGCGCGGAGGTCCGCTTCGGCTCGACGTTCGGCGATGAGATCACCGTGTTCACCACCCGCCCGGACACGCTGTTCGGCGCGACGTACATGGTCCTTTCGCCGGAGCATCCGCTGCTCGAGCGCTGGATGGACCGCCTGACGAATGCCGACGAGGTCAAGGCCTATCAGGAGGCAGCCGCCGCGAAGTCCGACTTTGAGCGCACGGAGCTCACGAAGGAGAAGACCGGCGTGCAGCTCGGCGGCGTGAAGGGCATCAACCCCGTGAACGGCAAGGAGATCCCCATCTTCATTTCGGACTATGTCCTCTCCACCTACGGAACCGGTGCGATCATGGCCGTCCCGGCCCATGACGACCGCGACTGGGAATTCGCGAAGAAGTTCGGCTGCGAGATCATCGAGGTCGTCAAGGGCGGCAACGTGCAGGAGGCGGCCTTTACGGACTGCGCCACCGGCGTGATGGTCAATTCCGGCTTCCTTGACGGCATGAGCGTCGCCGACGCCAAGAAGGCCATCACGGAATACCTGACGGAGAAGCACATCGGCGAGGCGAAGGTCAACTTCAAGCTCCGCGACTGGGTCTTCTCCCGCCAGCGTTACTGGGGCGAGCCGATCCCCATCGTCCACTGCCCGAAGTGCGGCACCGTCCCGCTCGATGAGAAGGACCTGCCGCTGGAGCTGCCGGATGTCGAGAGCTACGAGCCGACGGACGACGGTCAGTCTCCGCTTGCCGCCATCACGGACTGGGTCAACACGACCTGCCCCTGCTGCGGCGGCCCAGCCAAGCGTGAAACGGACACCATGCCGCAGTGGGCCGGTTCCTCGTGGTACTATCTGCGCTATATGGATCCGCACAACGACGAGGCCCTTGCTTCGCCGGAGGCTCTGCGCTACTGGAGCCCGGTCGACTGGTACAACGGCGGCATGGAGCACACGACGCTCCATCTGCTCTACAGTCGCTTCTGGCACAAGTTCCTCTATGATATCGGCGTCGTGCCGACGAAGGAACCCTATGCCAAGCGCACGAGCCACGGCATGATCCTCGGCGAGGGCGGCATCAAGATGTCGAAGTCCCGCGGCAATGTCATCAACCCCACGGATGTCATCGCCGAATACGGTGCGGACACCATGCGCACCTATATCATCTTCATCGGCGATTTCGAGAAGGCCGCCTCCTGGTCGACGAACGCCGTGAAGGGCTGCAAGCGCTTTCTCGACAAGGTATGGAATCTGGCCGAGACCGTCACCGATCACGAGACGGCATACTCTACCAAGAACGAGTCCATCCTGCACAAGACGATCCGCAAGGTCACGTCGGACATCGATGCGCTCAAGGGCAACACCGCGCTGGCCGCGCTCATGACGCTGACGTCCACCCTGACGGACAACGGCTGCAACGCTGCCGAGCTCAAAACGCTCCTGCAGCTGCTCAGCCCGTTTGCGCCGCACATCTGCGACGAGATCTGGCAGCAGCACGGCTTCGAGGGCATCTGCTCCGTCTCGGCCTGGCCTGCGTATGACGAGTCGAAGTGCCGCGATGCGGAGATCGACATGGCCGTTCAGGTCAACGGCAAGCTGCGCGGCACGATCCATGTTGCAGCCGACCTCGACGACGAGACCGTCGTTCAGACGGCGCTGGCCGACGAAAAGATCGCCCGCTTCCTCGAGAAGACCGGCGGCGCGCTGCGCAAGAGCATCGTTGTCAAAAACAAGCTGGTCAACCTCATCGTAAAGTGATGGAATCCGGCCGCTCGGCTTGAAATCGGCAAAAGTTTGAAAAAAATTGTAGAGATCGCTTGACTTTTGACTTGCGATTGACTATAATAATTGATGCCGTTATATCGGCCCTGAAAGCATCCCGGATTGAGCCGGATGCACCGGAGGGAGGGAAATCAATGTCTGAAATTCGCGTGAAGGAGAACGAGTCTCTGGAGAGCGCGCTGAAGCGTTTCAAGCGCAGCTGCCAGAAGGATGGCGTTATCGCTGAGGTCAAGAAGCGTGAGCATTACGTCAGCCCGAGCCTCAAGCGGAAGCAGAAGTCCGAAGCTGCTCGTAAGAACAAGCGTCGCGGCTATTGATTCCCGTTTTCTTGCATAGCCAGAGCCGCTGCTGATGCAGCGGCTCTTGTTTTTTGTCCCGCCTCCCGCACTTTTGCGGCCCGCCGTCATAACATGGAATGAGCCGAGTGCTCAGAATCCAAACGGGAGGTTCCTGACTATGAATTGCAATTCCAATTGCTTCGGCGGCAACTGCTGGTGGATCATCATCCTGCTCCTGCTGTTCTGCTGCTGCGGGAATAACGGCGGCTGCGCCAATGCAGCCAACAACAACTGCGGCTGTGGCTGCGGCTGCTGACGCATAGTTCCGGCGGGGGAGAAGGCTTGCCTTCTCCTCCGCTATTTTTTTGTATCGGTACTGGCCTTCTGCCGCTTCCTGTGATATAATGCAGAAAAGTACTTCCCGGAAGGAGCGTGTTTTATGGAGGATCGACCCGTACAGGAGGGCTATCACCGTCCCGCACGAAAGAAAAAGCGCGCGGGCCTGCCTGCCTTTTTCCTGGCCGTCATCGTGCTGGCGCTGTTGGCTGCCGCCCTGCTGCGCATCTGGCTCGGCTACCGCAGCGGCTCGCTTGCCGCAGGAGATATCACGGTGCTGCGCCGCGGCCTGCCGTTCGGCGTGGGAGCCGCCGGACTGGCTGCCGTGCTTGCCGTCGCCGGTCTGCTGCGGAAAAAGCGCCGCCGCGGCTTTGCCGCATGGGGCCTTGCTCTGGCGCTCGTTGCGCTCGTGCTGACAGGCGGACTGCTGTATGCAGACCATTATCTGACCGGCAAAATGACGACGGACGATGATTTCGATTCGCTCTCCGCCAGCGACCTGCACCAGACGGCGACGGAGGCCGACGGCCGCCTGGAACGCGAGGAGCGTTTTTCTGAGGCGTTGTCCGGTCTGGAGGAGCAGTTGGCTGATCTGCCGTCCTTCACGGAGGTCGATCGCTACCTGCTGTCCAATAATGATATCCCGGCCGAGGCACTGGCCAAGCTCGACACGGGCAAGGCCCCGCGCAGCAGCTATCTCAGCAGCGATGCAAGCAAAATTCAGGTGTTCGTGCTGTTCGGCCTCGACGGCGTCGATTCGTCCGACAGCGTCATGCTCGTTGCGCTCGACCGCGTGCATCAGAAGATCAAGCTTATCTCGCTTGCGCGCGATTCCTATGTTTTTATCCCGGAATTCGCCTCATTTTCCAAGCTGGCCTATTCCTACACCTGGGGCGGCGCGGCGATGGCCGTCAAGAATCTGAACTATAACTATTACTTGAACGTGTCGGATTATATTGCCGTGGATTTTGAACAGCTCGCGCAGATCATCGACCGGATCGGCGGCGTGACGGTCAATATCGACGAGGATGAGGCGCGCTATCTTTTCAATTATCCGAACGTCCATGTCGGCGACTGCCTGCTCGACGGGAAAACGGCGGTTTCCTATGCCCGCATCCGCAAGAGCAGCGCCACGGACAGCGACCGCAAGCGCACCGGCCGCCAGCGTGAGGTCATTCTCTCGATCCTCAACACGCTGCAGACCATGCCGCTGTCGCAGTATCCGGGCTTTGTGCGCGACTGCCTCGGTATGTGCGCAACATCGTTCGAGGCTGAGACGCTTCTGACCATGGCCGCTGAGACGCTGGGGCAGAATTACACGGTCGAGCAGTATTTCTTCCCGGAGGGGCAGGTGGAATGGTGGGGCGGGCTCATCAAGGAGTATTTCTACTACGTCTATGACCTGCGCCGTGCAAGTGACCGCATCTACCGCATCATTTACGAAGAGCTGTATATCTCGGGCTACGATGATTGAGTGCAAAGCATGAGGCTAAGCCTGCAGCAGCACATGCGAAAATCCGCATATTTGCCCAATCATTACAGCAGCGGCATGGCCGGACCGGCCATGCCGCTGCTGGTATTTTCTGTTATCCGTTCTGCTGCTCCTTGGCGGCCAGCAGCGCCTTGGCGAGCTGGTCCGGGCAGGACGTGGGCTTCGAGCCGCAGCGGATGCCCTGCAGGCGGGAGATCAGCTCATCGACATCCATGCCCTCTGCCAGCCGGGCGACGCCCTGCGTGTTGCCGCTGCAGCCGCCGATAAAGCGAACATTCGAGACCTTATTGCCGTCCAGCTCCAGCAGGATCTGGCGCGAGCAGACGCCGTGCGGCGTATAAGTAAATTCCATGGTGATTGCTCCTTTGCTTCATTTTAGACTAGTATAACATTTTTTCGTGTTTTTTCAAGCACTTTGAATGATTTGCCTCCCGTTCCACCATACTAAGGAGCAGAAAAAACAGGGAGGACCGGCATGGACGAAACACAGAGCAGGCCGCAGGAGCGGCTGGAGGAGCTTGGCGCGGGGCTGACGCAGACAAAGCGCGGCAATATCTATACCCTGACGATCATCGGGCAGATCGAGGGCCATCAGGCACAGCCAGAGACGATCAAAACAACGAAATATGAGCATGTGCTGCCGCTGCTGGCCACGATCGAGGAGAGCGAGGACATCGATGGCCTGCTGCTCCTGCTCAACACCGTGGGCGGCGACATCGAGGCGGGACTTGCCATTGCGGAGCTGATCGCCGGGATGCGAAAGCCGTCCGTGTCGCTCGTGCTGGGCGGCGGGCACTCCATCGGCATCCCGCTGGCTGTTTCGGCCAAGAAGAGCATGATCGTCCCGACGGCCAGCATGATGATCCACCCTGTGCGCATGAGCGGCGTCGTGGTCGGCGCACCGGCGACCTATCACTATTTTCAGCGTATTCAGGAGCAGATCACGGATTTTGTCACGGCGAATTCCCGCATCACGCGCGAGCAGTTCTCGGACTATATGATGGCGACCGGGCAGATCGCCACGGACGTCGGTACGATCGTCTATGGGCGTGAGGCCGTGGAAAGCGGCCTCATTGACCGCCTGGGCGGCCTGCACGATGCCTTGGAGTGCCTGCACCGGATGATCTCCCGAAAACAGGGGAACAGGGGATAGCAATTCAGACTGTCAAAAACCGGTCCAGCTGAAAGTTTCGGATGGACTTTTTTGACTAGCTGTAGCAATTTTAACATTCCTGTGCTATAATAATCTTCAAAGCAAAATTACAGGAGATTCTTGGTTTGAAGATTTGGGAAGCATTGATCTATGGCCTTGTCGCGGGGCTGACCGGCCTGCTGCCGGTCTCGTTCAGCGGGCATGCGGCCGTGCTGCAGGACGCATTCGCGCTCTCGCCGCTCACGCAGGGCGGGGGACTGTACATCCGGGCGGCCATCACGCTCGGGCTCAGCGCTGCGCTCGTGCTGGCTTTCCCCGGAGAGCTGCAGCTGACCTGCGGGGAGCTTGCGCGCCGCCCGCAGCGCGGAAAACGCGCCCGGCAGCCGTCTCCACGCCGCCGCGCCGTCCTGATGGGCCTGCTTGCTCTCCCGATCGGTCTGCTGAGCCTGATCTGGTGCGCAGCGGCAGAGCGCATCACGCGCCTGTCGCTCATCGCCGCGTTCTTCTGCCTGAACGGCCTTATCCTGTTTGCTGCGGGACGGCCCGGCGGACAGAAGGATGCCCGCGCGCTCATGCTCCCGGATGCGCTGCTGGCAGGCGCGACCCGTCTGGCCGCCGTGCTGCCCGGCCTGTCGCCGCTCGGCCTGACGCTGGCTGTCTGCCGTCTGCGAGACCTGCGGACGGATTTCGCCCTGCGCTTTACGGCGATGCTGACGCTCGGCTTTTCGCTGTGTGAATTCGTCTACCGCCTGCTGCGTGCAGTCGTTGTGGGGGCGTTTTCCGCGTCGCTGTGGCTGCCGATGCTCGTCGCGCTCGTCGCCTCGACCGTGGCCGGATATTTTGCCCTGCAGTATCTCAAATATCTGCTGCACCGGGAAAAGCTGCGTGTTTTTTCCTATTATTGTTGGGATGCAGCCGTTATCGCGCTGATCCTGGCGCTTATCAATGCCTGAACGGAGGGGAATCATGGCAAGGAAATCGCAACCCGTTAAAAAGCCGACTGCAAAGCAGACCGCCGCGCAGAAGCGCCAGACGCAGAACCGCCGCGAGATCTGGGCGCTCGTCTGCATTTTTCTGGCGATCTTTTCCATTATCTGCTGCTTCAACACGACTGCCTTTCTGATCAGGCCGTTCGCCTCGCTTATCGCGGGCCTGTTCGGACAGTCCGGGCGCTACATACTGCCGCTGGCCCTCATCGCCACGGTCGTCATCCTGTTTACGAGCCGCGGCAAGCCGGTGCGCCTGCGCATCGTCAGCGTGTTCACGCTCATTCTGACTGTCTCGGCAGTGTATCATCTCATTCAGGGCGAGGCCCTTGTGTGGGAGTGGAAGGTCGTGCCCGCACTGTTCAAGGGCGGCATTGCCGGAACGACGGGCGGCCTGCTGGGCGGTCTGCTGGCCATGCTGCTGAAGACGGGAATCACCGTCGTCGGCGCGTATATCGTCCTGATCCTTGTGATGCTCGTGCAGATCATCACCATCATGAATATGACGGTCAACAGCATCATCACGGCTATCAAGAACCGCCCGCGCCTGCAGAAGCCCGACGAGGAGCCGGAGCCCGAGCAGGACACGGCCGAACGCATCGTCAACCATGTGGCCAACCGCCATATCGCCCGCGTGGAAAAGCGCCGTGCGGCGGAATTTGACCTGCCCGTGGACGATCCCCCGCTGGAAAAGGCGGAAAAGCGGAAGAAAAAGTCCCGCGTTCCCTCGCCGGATGAATATTTGGAAAAGCAGCAGGAGGAACGCCCGGCTGCGAGACCGGTCTCTGTGACCTGTGACGATGTCCCGGAGGAGCCGCTTCACGCGGCAGAGCATCCCGTGACGGTCGTGCCGGAGGCAGCGCTCCCGGAGGAGCCTGTTCCCGAGCCTGCTTTTGAGCCGGTCCCGGTGCAGGAGCTTCCGGAGGAGCCGGAGGACCGGCCGGAGCCCGCCGCGGAGCAGGAGCCTGCCGCGCCGTGGGACGAAGCGCCCGCGCCGCAGTACAATGAGCCGGCGGTCCGTCCTGCGCCTGCAAAGCAGGAGGACGCAGAGGAACTTGTCATCCCGCAGCCGGAGCAATCCGGGCAGGCGGAGTATGTCTTCCCGCCGGTCTCCCTGCTGACGCCGCGACGCGAGGGCAGCGTGGACGCCACGTCCGAGATGCGCGAGAATTCCCAGCGCCTTGCCGACACGCTCAAGAGCTTCGGCATCGAGCCGCACATCGTCGACGTCATCCGCGGCCCGTCCGTCACGCGCTACGAGCTGGAGCTGGACCGCGGCGTGAAGCTCTCGAAGATCACGAATCTGGCCGACGACATCGCGCTGGCGCTTGGCGCAGCCGGTGTGCGCATTTCGGCCATTCCCGATAAGGTCTCCGTCGTTGGCATTGAGGTGCCGAACAAGATCGTCAACACCGTCTACGCCCGTGAGGTCATCGATTCTCCGGCCTTCCGCAGCAGCAAGTCCAAAATTTCGTTCGCAGTCGGCAAGGATATCAGCGGCAACTGCATCGTCGGCGACATCGCCAAGCTGCCGCACATGCTCATCGCCGGTACGACCGGCTCCGGCAAGTCCGTGTGCATGAACACGCTCATCGTCTCGCTGCTGTATAAGGCCAAGCCGGATGAGGTGCGCCTCATCATGGTCGACCCGAAAATGGTCGAGCTCGGCGTGTATAACGGCATTCCGCAGCTGCTCATCCCGGTCGTCACCGATCCGAAGAAGGCCGCAGGCGCCCTGCAGTGGACCGTAACGGAAATGATGCGCCGCTACCGCCTGATGTCCGAGGAGGGCGTGCGCGACCTCGACTCCTATAACAAAGCCATTGCAGGCGACCCGGAGCGGCAGAAGCTGCCGCAGATCGTCGTTGTGATCGACGAGTTGGCCGACCTCATGCTCGTGGCCGCCAAGGAGGTCGAGGAGTCGATCTGCCGTATCGCGCAGATGGGCCGCGCTTCCGGCATCCACCTCGTCATTGCCACCCAGCGTCCGTCCGCGGACGTCATCACCGGCCTGATGAAGGCCAATATCCCGTCGCGCATTGCCTTTGCGGTCTCGTCCGCCATGGAATCGCGCATCATTCTCGACACGCCGGGCGCGGAAAAGCTCGTCGGCAAGGGCGATATGCTCTTTGCTCCGCTCGGACAGGGCAAGCCGAAGCGCGTGCAGGGCTGCTTCATCTCGGATGAAGAGGTGCAGGCCGTCGTGAATGCGGTCAAGGCCCAGTCGCAGAGCGACTACTCCGCCGAGGTCATGGAGCAGATCGAACGGCGCGCCGAGCAGAGCGGCAAGCCCGACAGCGGCGCAGCCGCGCAGGACACCGGCGAGGGCGACGAGCTGCTTCCGGCGGCGGTCGACGTTATTCTGGAGACGGGGCAGGCCTCCGTTTCGTTCCTGCAGCGCAGGCT
>NZ_JBBMFF010000199.1:0-1495 GCF_040096185.1 Faecousia intestinalis
TTACGGATGCGGCATGCCCCTTGCGGGTACACAAAGTATTCCTGCGTTTTCCATACCTCGCCTTGCCAAAAAATCTCGCGCCATCCGCTCTTGCTGATTGAATCAGAGCTTCCCTGAGCATGCGTTCGCGATCGGTGAATTGCGTTCGGCACGCCGCGGAAAGAGGTTGCCATTTTCTCTAAAGACTGCTATAATAACTCAACACGAAACTACTAAACTGCAGCACCGCTGTGTAGTGCTGCCAAAAAAAGAAGGGAGCTTTTCTCCATGCAGAAGCTTGATAAGCAGTTCCATATCCATTGTGTCGAAGGCGATGTTGGCCGCTATTGCCTGCTGCCCGGCGATCCGGGCCGCTGCGAGTCCATCGCAAAGCTGTTCGACAATCCTGTGCATGTTGCCCAGAATCGTGAGTATAATATCTACACCGGCACGCTCCTCGGCGAGAAGGTCAGCGTCTGCTCCACCGGCATCGGCGGCCCGTCCGCTTCCATCGCCATGGAGGAGCTGCACAACATCGGTGCGGACACGTTCATCCGCGTCGGTACCTGCGGCGGCATCAACCTGAAGGTCCAGTCCGGCGATATCGTCGTCGCAACCGGCGCCATCCGCTTTGAGCACACGTCTCAGGAATATGCGCCGCTCGAGTATCCGGCCGTTGCCAACCTTGATGTGACCAATGCCCTGCGTCAGGCTTCACTCGCCATGGGCAAGCAGACGCATGTCGGCGTCGTGCAGTGTAAGGACGCATTCTACGGCCAGCACAGCCCGGCGAAGATGCCCGTCTCCTATGAGCTGCTGCAGAAATGGGAAGCCTGGAAGCGCCTCGGTGTTCTGGCAAGTGAGATGGAGTCCGCCGCGCTGTTCGTCGTGGCAGATGCGCTGGGCTGCCGCTGCGGTTCCTGCTTCCATGTTATCTGGAATCAGGAGCGCGAGGCTGCCGGTCTCGACCAGAACATGAGCGAGGACACGAGCGCCGCCGTCCGCGTCGGCGTCGAGGCCATGAAGCTCCTCATCGCGCAGGATCTGGCAAAATAATTGTTCCCGCTGCGGAACAAATGCAGAGAAGACCCGTCTAATGAGCATCAGGGGGTGAAGACCATGGGAAAATATTGGTGGGTGACATGGATCAAGGTCCTTGCACTCACGGCGGTTTTCGCCGTTGTCATCGTGCTGGGCTATCGGCAGGTGAAAAAGAGCGTTGCGGATTATCTGGTCGACGCACCGGCGGATGCCAAGCTGACGGACAAGCTGAATCTGGAGGACATGGTGTTTGACTACGCCGGAGAATTTGTGGACCGCATGATGGAGGAATCCGAGCAGATCCGCAATGCCATCACCGAGCCGCTGGCCTGACATCCTTATAAAAGCTACCCGCTCCGGGGGCGCGACAGCGCTCCCGGAGTTTTTGGACTGTCGAAAAAAAGCCTCGCAGAGTTTGCGCTCGCAAGCGCAAAGAAAATGGAAATCATTTTCTCCGGCGGCGTGTACGTCGGAG
>NZ_JBBMFF010000200.1:0-9715 GCF_040096185.1 Faecousia intestinalis
ATTGCGTCTGTAGCGGCGGTCACTGCGCAGCCGTTGGCGGCTTTGCCGCCTTACGGATGCGGCGTCCCCTTTACGGGGAGTGACCGCCTTGTACAGGGACATTTAACCGCAGGAGGGCGCTGGTGCACCTCGCGCTTCCCTGACGTGTCATTGCGAGGAGCGAAGCGACGTGGCAATCTCGCAGCACCAAGTTGGATAACAGGAAAGCCATCGGCGAAATCGTGAGTGCCTTCCCGAGATTGCCGCGTCGGCCTGCGGCCTCCTCGCAATGACAAACCTTCGGCATTCACCGTTTTACTGACAGCCTGTTTCTTACGCAGGTGCAGCGCCGGGCCCGGCTGTCCCCTCCCCTACAAGACGCGTGCGTCCGGCACGACTTTCCGTTTTCCTGTTGTGCTTTGCGGCGTTTTTCGATATAATAGAAAAGGAGGAACACAGATTGTCAAAATAACGCTCAGCTGAAAGTTACGGAGGGAAGGAAAGTGTGAAAGGAAACCGTCAGGGTGTCCTTTCGCGTTTGATCCCCCGCCGCAGCGGCAGAATTGCAAAATCATGCTGCAAAATTTGATTTTGCAATTCGGAAAGGCCTCAGCTTGGCGAAAAGTCCGAAAGGACTTTTTTGACAAGCTGAGGACAATGTCCGGAAAGGAGATCCTGCGATGGAACGAAACATTCTGGCGGTCGGCGACGTGGTCGCGCCCGCCGGTGTCAAATATTGCAAGGCGGCGCTCCCGCGGCTGCGCCGGGAGCTGTCGGTCGATTTCTGCGTTGTGAACGGTGAGAACGCCGCCGTGCTGGGCATGCTGCCCGCGCAGGCGGAGGAGCTGCTGAGCGCCGGGGCCGACGTCATCACCATGGGGAACCACACCTGGGGCAGGCGTGAGCTCGTGCCCTATCTTGAGCGGTCGCGCGAGGTGCTGCGCCCGGCGAACCTGCCGCAGCAGCAGCCCGGCCGCGGCTGGGGCGTGTTTGAAACGCCGTTCGGCGACGTGGCCGTCATCGACCTCATCGGCCGGTGCGGCATGGACTACACGCCGGACAACCCCTTCCAGCTCGTCGAGCGCATCCTGCGCAAAATTCAGACAAAGCTCATCCTTGTGGAGCTGCACGCCGAGGCCACGTCGGAAAAGCTGGCCATGGGCCGGATGCTCGACGGGCAGGTCAGCGCCGTCTGGGGCACGCACACCCATGTGCCGACGGCGGACACGATGATCCTGCCGCAGGGCACGGGCTATGTGACGGACCTCGGCATGACCGGCCCGCGCGATTCCGTGCTCGGCATCCGGCCGGAGCTGTCCATCCGCCGCTTCCGGGGCGATCTTCCCAACCGCTATGAGCCTGCGCCCGGCCCGTGCAAGCTCGAGGCCTGCCTGTTTACGATCGACGACGCTACCGGCCGCTGCACGGCCGTCAGGAGGGTGGATATCCATGGTTAAGCTGCTGCATGCGGCGGATCTGCATCTTGATTCCGCCTTTTCGGCCCTGCCGCCGGAGAAGGCCGCCCAGCGCCGCGCCGAGCAGCGGCTCGTGCTCGAGCGTCTGACCGTGCTGTCCGAGGGCTGCGCAGCCGTGCTGCTGGCGGGCGACCTGTTTGACAGCGCCCGTGTCTACCGCGACACGCTCGAGGCGCTTCGGACCGCGCTGGCGGCCTGCCGCTGCCCCGTTTTTATCGCGCCCGGCAACCACGATGCTCTGCTGCCCGGCTCGCCGTACCTGGAAAACGGCTGGCCCGAAAACGTCCATATCTTCCGCACGGCGGAGCCGGAGCGCATCAGCCTGCCGGAGCTCGACATCTACGGCGCGGGCTTCCTGCGCGCGGAGATGCCCGCCATGCTGGACGGCTTCCGCGCCGCGGACCCTTCGCGTCTGAATATTCTCGTCCTGCACGGCGACGCCGAGAACCCGGCCTCGCCCTATAATCCCGTTTCCCCCGCCGAGCTGGCGGCCTCCGGGCTGGATTATGCCGCCCTTGGCCACATTCACCGCCGCGGCGAGCGGCGCGACGGCGGCACGCTGTGCGCGTGGCCCGGCTGCCTGATGGGCCGGGGGTTCGACGAATGCGGCGAGAAGGGAGCTCTGCTCGTTTCGGCCGAAAAGGGCGCCTGCCGCACGGAATTTGTGCCCTGCGGGGCGCGGCGCTATGAGCGCCTTTCCGTCCCGGCCGGAGAGGATGCGCTTGCCGCCGTCCGCGCGGCCCTGACGCCGGAGCTCGAGGGCAGCTGCTGCCGCATCGAGCTGACGGGTGAGGCGGCCCCCGTCGATCTTGCCGCCCTGCAGGCGGCGCTGGAGCCGCAGTTTTTCAGTCTGGACCTGCGTGACCGCACGCGGCCGAAGCAGGACCTTTGGGAGGCCTGCGGCGAGGACACACTGCGCGGTCACTTCCTCGACGGACTGCACGCGCAGTTTGAGACCGCAGAAACAGACGAAAGGAGGCAGGTCGTCGCGCGCGCTGCGCGGCTCGGCCTTGCCCTGATGGACGGACGGGAGGTGCCGCTGTGATCCTGCTGCAATTACGGGCAAACTTCGGCAAGCTGCACGGCACGCTGACCCTGCATGAGGGGCTCAACGAGCTGTGCCTGCCGAACGAAGCCGGGAAATCGACGTGGAGCGCCTTCCTGCTGGCGATGCTCTATGGCATCGACACGCGTGAGCGCGCCACGCGGGAAAACCAGAATCTGCCCGCCAAGGAGCGCTACCGTCCGTGGGACGGCAGCTCCATGGAGGGCGCGATCGACCTGATCTGGAACGGCCGCGCCGTCACGATCGAGCGGCGCTCGCAGGGCAGGACGCCCATGGGCGTGTTCCGCGCCTATGAGACGGAGAGCGGCACACCCGTGCCGGAGCTGACGGCCGAGAACTGCGGCCGCATGCTGTGCGGCGCGGAGCGGAGCGTGTTTGAGCGAACGGCCTTCGTGCGGCAGCTCGGCATGGCCGTTTCGAGCGACGCCCAGCTCGAGCAGCGGCTGAGCGCCCTTGTCACCACCGGCGAGGAAGGCCCGTCGGCCTCCGCGCTGGAGAAGAAGCTGCGCGACCTGAAGAACAAATATACCTACCGCACCGGTCTGCTGCCCCGGCTGCAGGCCCGGCGGGACGAGCTGCAGGCACAGCTTTCCGCCCTGCGCGCCGCACAGGCAGAGGCCATGGATCTGAGCGCCGCCTGTGCCGGGGCCGAGGCCGCGCGCAGCCGCCTGCAGGACCTTCGCGCCCGTATCGAGCGGGCGCAGGCTGCCCGTCGCCGCGCCGGTCTGACGGAGCTGCAGGAGCGCGAAACGGCACTTGCCGCCCGCTGCGCTGCGCTGGCGGAGCAGACTGCGGGGCTTCCGGATGAGCAGATGCTGCAGCTCCTGGCCCGCAGTCTGGAGGACGCCGCCGAGCGCCTGCAGACGGCCCAGCTCGACGCCGCCATCGGCGTGAAGCTGCCGGAAAAGCCTGAGGACCTGCCCGGCTTTGCTGGCTGCGGCCCGGATGAGGCCGCGCAGCGCGCGCGGGACGTACAGGTGCAGTGGAACGTGCTCCACGCCGTCCGCGTGCCGAAAAAACTCCCGATCCTGCTGCCGTGCGCCGCCGCAATGCTGGCGGGCGCGGGGCTGTGCTTTGTTTCGCTGCCCATCGGCCTTGCCGTCGCCGGAGCTGGGCTTGCCGCCTTCGTCCTCTCGCTGGTCCTGCTGCGGAGGAAGGCTGCGCAGGCCGAGCGGGCCGCCGAACAGGCCGAGGACCTGCTCCGGCCGTTCGGGACGGACGATCCCGCCGCGCTCTCCGGGCTTGCCGCCCGGCAGGGGGAGGCCCGCACGCAGTGGCAGCAGGCCCGGCAGGCTGCGGAACGGCAGCAGCGGCTGCTGGAGAAGGCCGTGACGGCCCGGCAGGCGGAGCTGAACGATCGTATCGGCGCGGTCGCCCGCTTTGCGCCCGGCACGCAGGGTCTCCCCGCGGCGCGCAGCGCGCTGCGGAACGCCCGGCAGCTGCAGGAGGCCGCCGCGGCCGCGAACCGCGAGCTTGAGTCCCTGCACCGGCAGATCGCAGCCATGGCCGACATCGTCGGCAGCGCGCCCGCCGATGCTGCGCCGGACGAAGAGGCGCTGCGCTATGATCCCGCCGACATCAGCCGCCGCCTCGAGCAGGCCGACGAGGCGCTTGCCTCGCTCCGCGCCCGGCTGGCACACAAGCGCGGGCAGATCTCCGCGCAGGGAGACGCCGTGCGCATCGAGGCGGAGCTGGAGCAGCTCGGCCGCCGGATCGCCGACGCCGAGGAGGCAAACGCCGCCGTGGAGCTGGCGTCCGAGGCCCTGCGCCGCGCCGACGAGACGCTCCGCGCACGTTTTTCACCGCAGATCACGGCCGAGGCGGGGCATATTCTTGCCGAGCTGACAGAAAATAAGTATCCCCGCGTGCTGCTGGAGCCGGACATGCATCTGTCCGTGCGCGAGGCGGACGGGCAGGTCATGCGTCCCGCCGCCGCCATGAGCTGCGGCACGGCGGATCAGATGTATCTTGCGCTGCGGCTGGCCATGTGCCGCCGTCTGCTGCCGCCGGATGCGCCGATGGTGCTCGACGACGCGCTCGTAAACTTTGACCCCGTGCGCACCCGCGCCGCCCTGCGCGTGCTGCGGGAGGAGCCGCGGCAGATCCTGCTGTTCACCTGCCGCCCGCTGACGCAGGAGGAGGAATGACCCATGTATTTTGATTCGCACGCCCATCTGGACGACGCGCATTTTGACGGCGACCGCGCGGCCATTTTGGACGATCTCAAAAACCACGGCGTGACCATGGTGATGAACGTCGGCTGCGACCTGCCGTCCTCGGAGCGGTCTGTGCATCTGGCGGAGCAGTATCCGTTCCTCTATGCTGCCGTCGGCAGCCACCCGGACGACGCCGATCATGTGGACGGCGCCCTGCTTGCCCGCTACCGCGCCCTGTGCGCCTCGCCGCGCGTGCGCGCCATCGGCGAGATCGGGCTGGACTATCATTATGAGGACGTGCCCCGCGCGCAGCAGCGCGTGGCCTTTGAAAAGCAGCTTTCGCTGGCCGAGGAGCTGGACCTCCCCGTCATCGTGCACGAGCGTGAGGCGCACGGCGACGCCATGGACATCCTGCGCGCCCATCCGCGGGCGACGGGCGTCTTCCACTGCTTCTCCGGCTCGCCGGAAATGGCGCTGTGGCTCGTCGAGCGCGGGTGGTACATCGGCTTTACCGGCGTTGTGACGTTTAAAAACGCCCGCCGCGCCGTCGAGGCCGTGCAGGCCCTGCCGCTTGACCGCATCCTGATCGAGACGGACTGCCCGTATATGGCTCCGGAGCCGTACCGCGGCCGCCGTAACGACAGCCGCTATGTGCCGCTCGTTGCGGCGAAGATCGCGGCCCTGCGCGGCCTGACCCCGGAGGAAGCGGGCGCGCTGACCGCCGCCAACGCGCGGCGGCTGTTCCGCATCCCGGACGGAGAGGAGGCGAGCGCATGCGTCACGCCCTGATCACCGGCGGCAGCCGGGGCATCGGCGCGGCCGCCGTGCGCGCCTTTACGGCCGCTGGCTACGCCGTGAGCTTTTTCTATGAAAAAAACGACGCGGCGGCAGCCGCTGTCTCGGCCGAGACAGGCGCAGAGGCCGTCCGCTGCGACGTGGCCGACGCGCAGGCCGTGCTGGACGCCGTTTCGTGCCTGCCGGAGACGGACGTGCTCGTGAACAACGCGGGTATCTGCCACTACGGCCTTATCTCGCAGATCACGCAGGCACAGTGGGACCGGCTGTTCGCCGTGAACGTCGGCGGCATCTATCACTGCGTGAACGCCGTCCTGCCCGCCATGCTGCACAGGCAGAGCGGCTGCATCCTCAACGTCTCGTCCATGTGGGGGCAGGTCGGCGCATCGTGCGAGGCGTGCTACTCCGCCACGAAGGGCGCGGTGCTCGCCCTGACGAAGGCGCTGGCGCAGGAGCTCGGCCCGTCCGGCATCCGCGTCAACTGCGTTTCCCCCGGCGTCATCCTGACGGACATGGTCGCAAACGTCGCGCCGGAGGTGCTTGCGGAGCTGGCACAGGAGGCACCGCTCGGTAAAAACGGCACGCCGGAGGACGTGGCACGGGCCATGGTCTACCTCGCCGGGGCCGAGTTCGTCACGGGTCAGAACCTGCCGGTGAACGGCGGCTTTGTGCTCTAAGGAAGCTCTGAATCCGGAATTCCGGAAAATGGGCCTTGACGTGCTCCGTTTTCTGCGATATAGTGTAATTGGTGCGGTAGGGCCGTACCTTTCCGAATACAGATAGAAAGTAGAGAGTTTCCCTATGACAGTGCTTCTGAAGGTCTTCACTCTGCTCGGCGGGCTTGCGTTCTTCCTCTATGGCATGAACGTGATGTCCGGTGGACTGGGTAAGCTGGCAGGCGGCTCGCTGGAGCGCTCCCTCAAAACGATGACGAAGAACCGCTTCGCGGGCATGGCGCTCGGCGCGGTCATCACCATCGCCATCCAATCCTCGTCCGCTATGACGGTCATGCTCGTCGGCCTGGTCAACTCGGGTATCATGCAGCTCGGGCAGACAATCGGCGTCATCATGGGCTCGAACATCGGCACGACGCTCACGCCGTGGATCCTGTCGTTGTCCGGCGTGAACGGCACGGGCTGGATCCAGCTGCTCAAGCCGGAGAATTTCTCCCCGATCATCGCGTTCATCGGCGTTGTGCTCATCATGATGTGCAAAAAGCCCCGCAAGCGCGACATCGGCAAGATCTTGGTCGGCTTCGCCGTTCTGATGTACGGCATGACGCTCATGGGAAGCTCCGTTTCCGGCCTGGAGGATTCCGCGGCCTTTACGAGCATCCTGACGGCGTTTGAGAACCCGCTGCTCGGCGTGCTCGTCGGCGCCGTCGTCACGGGCGTGATCCAGTCCTCCGCCGCCTCCGTCGGCATCCTGCAGACGCTGGCCGCCACGGGCCAGATCTCCTATGGCATTGCCATCCCGATCATCATGGGCCAGAACATCGGCACCTGCGTCACGGCGCTCATCTCGTCCATCGGTGTCAACAAGAACGCCCGCAAGGTCGCCGTCGTGCACATCACGTTCAACCTCATCGGCACGGTGGTGTGCCTGTGCCTGTTCTACGGGCTGCACGCCATCTTCCATTTCGCCTTTGTGGCCACGCCAATCAACGCCGTCGGCATCTCGGCCGTGCACACGATCTTCAACCTCTTCACCACGGCGCTGCTGTGCCCGTTCACGAAGCAGCTCGAGCGCTTCGCCAATTTTGTCATCCGCCCCTCCAAGAAGAAGGAGACCTACGCCTTCCTCGACGAGCGCCTGCTCGGCACGCCGTCTATCGCCGTCGGCGAGGCCAGCGACATGACGGTCAAAATGGCGACTCTCGCCCGCATGACGATTCTCTCGGCCATCAATATCTGCCAGAGCTACGACGTCAAGGTGGCAGACGAAATTCTGAAGCACGAGGACGAGCTGGACCTCTACGAGGACAAGCTCGGCACCTTCCTCGTCAAGCTCTCGAGCCGCTCGCTGTCTATCGCGGACTCGCGGAAGGTCTCGAACATGCTGCACACCATCGGCGATTTCGAGCGTCTGGGCGACCATGCCGTCAACCTGCGCAAGACGGCTGAGGAGATCCACGACAAGCACATCGTTTTCTCCGAGGATGCCGTGAAGGAGCTGCAGAACCTGACGAACGCCCTGACGGAAATTCTGGAACTGACCATCGACGCTTTCAGCGAGCACAACCTCGAAATGGCGCGCCACGTCGAGCCGCTGGAGCAGGTCATCGACTGCCTGATCTCCGCCGCCAAGTCGACGCACGTCGAGCGCCTACAGAGCGGCAAGTGCACGATCCAGAACGGCTTCGTGCTCAATGACCTGCTGACGAACTACGAGCGCGTGTCCGACCACTGCTCGAACATCGCCGTCTCTCTCATCGAGACGAGCGCGGGCAGCTTCGACACGCACGAGTATCTCTCCGAGGTCAAGGAGGGCGGCAGCAAGGACTATACCGACCTCTACCACGCCTATACAAAGAAGTACGCGCTGCAGTAAGCGCATAGGACCGGGACACGCCGCAAGACGTGCCCCGGTTTTGTGTGTGCCGGCCCGACAGGGCCTGTAGCGGCGCACACTGCTTTCGTTAACCCGGTACGAGCCGCCGGTGCGTCACCGTGCCGGCCTCTTTCCTTGCTTGGTTCTCTCCATTTCCTATCTTTTCCGCACTTTTTGCGGGATGTTAAACGTTTTCGTCATGGTGCACAAATTATGGGTCCACTTTTTGGCGGTTCAATGCATTGCGGAGCGCGGCAGGATATGCTACAATTTATGGTATTAAGGTAGGCGTCGCTACTCCACCCCGTTAGCGGCGGACCGCCGGATAAGGAGGAATCACCCACCGCAGGCTTGCGGTGCGGCAGTGTGGAGACCTGCCGTAATGCATCCGCGCTTCGCGCGCCGATGTGAGGTCCGGGCAAGCGGAGGCTCCCGGATCAGAGCCGGTAGCATGGCAAATGTTACGCTGAAAAACATCAAAAAGATCTACCCCAACGCCGACACGAAGAAGAAAAAGAAGAAGAAGGAGCACACCTCTGACGAGCCGAAGGCCAATCTTCAGATCACGGACGAAGGCGTCGTCGCCGTTCAGGAATTCAGCCTGGACATCGCGGACCGTGAGTTCATCGTTCTCGTCGGCCCGTCCGGCTGCGGCAAGTCCACGACGCTCCGCATGATCGCCGGTCTGGAAGAGATCACGGACGGCGAATTGTACATCGGCGACCGTCTGGTGAACGACGTGGCCCCGAAGGACCGCGACATCGCCATGGTCTTCCAGAACTATGCTCTGTACCCCCACATGACCGTGTATGAAAACATGGCATTCTCCCTGAAGCTGAAGAAGGTCCCGAAGCAGGAGATCGACAAGAAGGTCCGCGAGGCCGCCGAAATTCTCGGCATCACGGAATACCTCGACCGCAAGCCGAAGGCCCTGTCCGGCGGCCAGCGCCAGCGTGTCGCCATCGGCCGCGCCATCGTCCGCAATCCGCAGGTCCTGCTGATGGACGAGCCGCTGTCCAACCTCGACGCCAAGCTTCGTAACCAGATGCGCGCTGAGATCATCAAGCTCCGCTCCCGCATCAACACCACATTCGTCTACGTCACCCACGACCAGACGGAGGCCATGACGCTCGGCGACCGCATCGTCATCATGCGCGACGGCTTCATCCAGCAGATCGGCACCCCGCAGGAGGTCTTCAACCATCCGAAGAACCTGTTCGTCGCGGGCTTCATCGGCACGCCGCAGATGAACTTCTTCCCGGATGCCAAGCTGACTGTGAAGGACGGCAAGTACGTCGTCGAGCTGCTCGGCAAGTCCATCGTCCTGCCGGAAGACAAGCAGGCCGCCCTGCGCGCCCGCAAGCAGCCGGAAGGCACCGTCACCGTCGGTGTCCGTCCCGTGCACCTCTCCCTGCATCAGGAGGGCTTCCCCGCAACGATCGACGTCTCCGAGATGATGGGCAGCGAGATGCACCTGCATATGACCGTCTCCGGCCACGATGTCATTGCCGTCATCCCGACGGCCGGCCTCAGCCTCGACGATGTCCGCGCAGGCGGCACGGCGCACTTCACGTTCGATCCGGAGCTTATGCACCTGTTCGATCCGAAGACGGAAGAGAACCTCTTCCCCGTGGAAAACAGCAAGGCGAAGGTCTGATCCAGATAGCCTCAAGCGGGCGGCTCATGCCGCCCGC
>NZ_JBBMFF010000201.1:0-7281 GCF_040096185.1 Faecousia intestinalis
GTCTGTAGCGGCGCTCAGTGAGCGCCATGCAGGCCAGCAGCATGTGGCACATGGATTCTGTGGCGTGACGCCTCCAGAATTGTCATTGCGAGGGCGCTTTGCGCCCGTGGCAATCTCGCAGTACCTGGCCGGATTGTGGGAAAGCTGTCGGCGAAATCGTAATTGCCTGCACGAGATTGCCACGTCGGCCTCCGGCCTCCTCGCAATGACAAACCTTTGGCCTTCCCTGTTTTATCGACAGCCTGTTCGGATCGGCAGCAATGCGCCGGGCCCGGCTGTCCGCACCCCAGCTTGTCAAAAAAGTCCCTTCGGGCCTTTTTCGCCAAGCTGCTTCCAGAATTGCAAAATAGAATATTGTAGCATTTTATTTTGCAATTCTGCCGCCGCGGCGGGTGATTGAACGCGAAAGGACACCCTGACGGTTTCCTTTCACACTTTTCTTCCCTCCGAAACTTTCGGCTGGGCAGGCTTTTTGACAGTCTGGGGAGAGGCATGCCGCTCCCCTACAACGCTCCGTGTGCGCCCGGTGAGCGAACGGTCCTCTTTTTGTTTTCCGCATGTTCCGCCGCCCCTGCCGGTTCCTCTGTAACGGGCAGCAAAAACCCGCAGCGGCTGGCTGCGGGTTTCGGGCTAGGTCTTACGGATGAATTTCTCGCCGCATTTCGGGCAGCGGATACACAGCTTGCCGCGGTGCTTCGGGACCCGGACGGTCTGCCCGCACGACGGGCAGCGAAAATAGCGGTTGTTGCGGTCGCGCAGCCGCATCCACAGCTGCAGGAACCGGCGGTTCTCCCGCTCGCGGCGGCTGAGATTCCGCGAAAACATGCGGACCATGGCGAGGATCAGCAGACCGTACATCAACAGTGACAGGATCGGTGCGATGATGCCGCGGTAGACCGTGCTGGTCCGCAGCGCGTAGGTCAGGATGGTGTTGGTGAGGCTCAGGATGACGGCCAGCACCAGCAAGAGCATATTCAGTTGATCAGAACCGTAGCGGCCGTACATCCATTTGCGGATGCTTGCGCCCAAACGTCGGAACATAGTTATCACCTGAGAACAATTATAATGCGGTGAGGCGGATTTACAACCCTTTCCCCGGAATATTTACGATTTGTTTACGAATTTATTGCCGGATCGCCCCGGCGCAGAACGATCACCGCGACCTCCGGCCGGTTGAACAGGCGAAAGTGCACGTTTGTATAGCCAAGCCCGCGGCTGACATACAGGGCCGTTTCGCCCTGCCGGTAAAGCCCGGCATCCCATGCGGGGAACAGCCGCCGGTCCGTGCCGAACAGCCCGCCCACGAACGGCAGCCGCACGACGCCGCCGTGGCAGTGCCCGGCCAGTACGGCCTGCACGCCGAGGGCGCTCCATTGCGGCAATTGGTCGTTACGGTGCGTCAGCAGCAGGAGAAAGGCGGCCTCTCCGGCCTCCGCGCGGATATCCGCGATCAGCTCCGCAGGCGTTTTGCGCTCTGCCGGGCCGCAGGGGTCATCCGTTCCGGCGACGATGAGCGCGTCTTCTCCGCGCCGGAGCACGCGCCAGTCGTCCTGCAGCACCGTCACGCCGCAGGCGCGCATCTGCGCCAGAATGCCGCGCAGGCCGGGCACGCGCCATTCGTGATTGCCCGTCACATAATACACGGGCGCAATGGCACACAGACCGCGCAGCAGCGGCGGCAGCATGGCAAGGTCCGTGTGCTCGTCAAACAGGTCACCGTCGATGCAGATGAGGTCCGGCTCCGCCCGGCGCACGGCCGCAAGCAGGCGGCGGCTGCCCCGGCCGAACACGCGGCCGTGCAGGTCAGCCAGCTCCACGATGCGAAGCCCGTCGAACGCGGGCGGCAGGGCAGGGGAGACGAGTGCGGTCTCGGTCGTCTGCAGGCTGCAGTTTCCCCACAGCAGGAATCCGGCGGCAAGCAGGGCTGCCAGCACGAGCAGGACGGCGGTTTTCCGGCGGCGCATGGCGGCTTCCTCCCTTTCAAGAGCTTTTTTGCACAGTTGTATTGTATGCCGGAGAAAAGTTTGCTATAATGAAAAAATAAAAAATAAGGCAGCACCGCACAATTGCAGCGAGAGCATTCAGCGAGAGATTTTTTGCCGGGACAAGGTTTGAAAAGTGCAGATGTACTTTGTGTACCCGCAAGGGGCATGCCGCATCCGTAAGGCGGCAAAGCCGCCAACGGCTGCGCAATACTTCAAACTTTTCGAACCGATGGATCGGCGAAAAATATCCGGTGAAGGCCGAAGCTGCAATTGCGCGGGGCTGCCCTAACTGGGATGTGTATCTGGTGTGAAGTACGGAATCTGGAACACCGCCCTGCCGGACAGCGCCGCGGTCGATGCGCTGCAGCAGGCGGGCTATTCGCCTTTGACGGCGCGCGTGCTGGCCGGGCGCGGCTGCGGGACTCCGCAGCAGGCGCAGGAGCTGCTGTGCGCGGACGCGCCGCTGTTTGACCCCTTTCTCCTGCGGGAGATGAACCGCGCCGTGCAGACGGTGCGGCAGGCGCTGCAGCTCGGGCAGCGCATCGCCGTGTTCGGCGACTATGACGTGGACGGCATCACGGCCACCTGCTTGCTGACGGATTTCCTGCGCGGCATGGGTGCGGACTGCGTCGTCCACATCCCCGGGCGGCTCGAGGAGGGCTACGGCCTGAACGCCGGGGCCATCCGCCAGCTCCGTGCGCAGGGTGTGCGGCTCATCATCACGGTGGACTGCGGCATCACGGCGCTGGAGGAGGCCGAGCTCTGCCGGGAGCTGGGCGTGACGCTCGTCATCACGGACCATCATGAATGCAAGGAGCAGCTGCCGCAGTGCGCGGCCGTTGTGGACCCGCACCGGCCGGACCGGACGTATCCGCATACCATGCTCTCCGGCGTCGGCATCGCCTTCAAGCTGGCCGCTGCGCTCAGCGGCGATCAGGACGGCGTCGCCCGTCGCTATTGCGATCTCATCTGCCTCGGCACGATCGCAGACGTCATGACGCTGCAGGGCGAGAACCGCCGCCTTGTCGTCATGGGCCTTGAGGCCCTGCGCCAGCCGCAGCGGCTGGGCCTGCGCGCCCTGATCCATGCCTGCGGCTGCGACGAGCAGGAGATCACTGCCGGGACCATCGGCTATATACTCGCGCCGCGTGTCAACGCCGCCGGGCGTATGGAGCAGGCTGAGCTGGCCGTGCGCCTGTTTCTGACGCAGGACCCGCAGGAGGCCGACCGGCTGGCCGAAACGCTCTGCCGCCTGAACCGCGAGCGGCAGACCATCGAATCCGAAATTTACAGTGAGGCCGTCAGCCGCCTGCACGGCGCACCGGACGGCGCGATCGTTCTGGCGGGTGAGCACTGGCATCAGGGCGTCGTCGGCATCGTGGCCTCGCGCCTTTCCGAGGAATTCTGCCGCCCGACGTTCCTCATCTGCCTGGACGGCGAACGCGGCAAGGCCTCGTCCCGCTCCTACGGCGGCTTTAACCTGTTTGCCTCGCTGACGGAGCTCTCCGGCCTGCTTGAGGGCTACGGCGGCCATGAGCTTGCCGCCGGGTTCACGATCGCCCGGAAGAATATCGACGCCTTCCGCGCGGCCATGTGCCGCTGCGCCGCGGCCTATGCGGCGTCCGCTCCGGTGGAGGCCACGCTGCAGGTCGACTGCGAGATCGAGGCGTCCCTCCTGACGGAGGAGAACGTCCGCGGCCTTTCGCAGCTCGAGCCATGCGGCGCGGGCTGCCCGAAGCCGGTGCTCAGCCTGAGCGGCCTGACCGTGGAGCATGCCATGGCCGTCGGCAGCGGCAAGCATCTGCGCCTGCGTCTGCAGGCTCCGGACGGCACGCCTGTGCAGGCCATTTTCTTCTCGGCCGGGCGTCTGTCGGCAAAGCTCCGTCCCGGCGACCGGGTCGACGCGGCCTTTACGCCGCAGATCAACGAATTCCGCGGCCGCCGCACGGTGCAGCTCAATCTGATCGACCTGCGCCGCGTCGAGCCGACGAAGCTCTATGACCGTTTCCGCGCGCACGAGGCGCTGCGCCCCGACGAGCTGCGGGCGCTGGCCCCGGACCGCGAGGACGTCATCGGCGTGTGGAACTTCCTCCGCCGCGCGGCCCCCGGCGGCGCGGAGCTGCGGGACAATACCGACCGCCTCTGCCTGCAGATCGCGGCGTCCTCTCCCCGGCCGCAGGCGGCACGCCGCGCCATTGCCTGCCTGGAGATCCTGGCCGAGCTCGGCCTTGTGTCTCTGCGGCGCAGCGGCAGCACCCTTGCGGTGCGCATTGTGCCGCACCGGACGAACCCACTGGAAAACAGCGTGCTGTTCTGCACGCTCCGCAAGCTCAAAGCAGGTGATTGAATGGAAACCTTTCAGGAACACTATCTCAGCATGAAGCGCACCATCGCGGCGCGCAAGCTGAATGTCGATATGGCCCTCATCGACCGCGCCGTGGATTACGCGCGCGAAAAGCACAAGGACCAGAAGCGCAAGGACGGCTCGCCCTATATCATCCATCCGCTGGCTGTGGCGGAGATCGTCGCGGAGATCGGCCTCGATACGGACGCCATCCTGGGCGCGCTGCTGCACGACTGCATCGAGGATACGGACTCGACCTACGATGATATCGCCCGCAATTTTGGCCCGACGGTCGCCTCGCTCGTCGAGGGCGTCACAAAGCTGACGCGCGTGGAGTATTCCACGCTCGAGGAGCAGCAGATGGAGAACCTGCGCAAGATGTTCATGGCCATGAGCAAGGACATCCGCGTCATCCTCATCAAGATCGCCGACCGCCTGCACAACACCCGTACCATGCAGTTCCAGAGCCCGGAAAAGCAGATCTCCAAGTCCCGCGAGACCATGGACATCTATGCGCCGCTGGCCCACCGGCTCGGCATGCAGAAGATCAAATGGGAGCTGGAGGATACCAGCCTCAAATACCTCGATCCCGAGGGCTATAACGAGATCATGCGCTATCTCAACGTCCATCAGGCCGAGGCGGACGCCTTTATGAAGGCCATCCAGAGCAAGATCACCACACGCCTGTCCGCCGTGGGCATCCATGGCTCCATCTATGGCCGCATCAAGCATGTCTATTCCATTTACCGCAAGATGAAGGCCCAGAATAAGACGATCGACGAGCTCTACGATATGTATGCGTTCCGCGTCATCGTCGATTCCATCCCGGACTGCTACAATGTCCTCGGTCACATCCACGACCTGTTCAATCTGGTCCCCGGCCGCTTCAAGGACTATATCTCCACGCCAAAGCCCAACATGTACCAGAGCCTGCACACGACGGTCATCGGCCAGCAGGGCATCCCGTTCGAGGTGCAGATCCGCACCTGGGAGATGCACGAAATGGCGGAATACGGCATTGCGGCCCACTGGAAATACAAGCAGGGCGTCGCGGGCGGTGATGAAAAGCAGTTTGAATGGGTCCGCCGCCTGCTCGAGACGCAGCAGGACTCCGATGCGGAGGATTATATCCACTCCCTCAAGGTCGATATGTTCGACGACGAGGTCTTCGTCTTCACGCCGAAGGGCAAGGTCATGTCCCTGCCGTCCGGCTCCACCCCCATCGACTTTGCCTATGCCATCCATTCCGGCGTCGGCAACGCCATGGTCGGCGCAAAGGTCAACAACCGCATTGCAAGCTATGATCAGCAGCTGTGCAACGGCGACATCGTCGAGGTCCTGACATCGAAAACGGCCAAGGGCCCGAGCCGCGACTGGCTGAATATCTGCAAGAGCAACGGCGCGCGCACGAAGATCAAGCAGTGGTTCAAAAAGGAAAAGCGCGAGGAGAACATCGTGCACGGCAAGGCGAGCTTCGAGGGAGAGATGCGCCGCGCCAATGTCAATCCCGCCGTGCTGCAGGATGCCGAGCTGCTGCCGGGCCTTTTGAAAAAGCTGGCATTCGAATGCCTTGACGATATGTATGCCGCCATCGGTTACGGCGGCCTGACGGCGGCAAAGGCGTTTGGCCGCATCCGCGACGATCTGATCCGCGCCACGCGCCAGACGCCTGCGCCCCCGGTCCGCGAGGTGCAGAAGCAGGCGGAGCCCGGAAAGGGCGGCCGCCACAAGGATTCCGGCGTTATCGTCGAGGACATCGATTCCTGCATGATCAAGTTCTCGCGCTGCTGCACGCCGGTGCCGGGCGACGACATCGTCGGCTTTATTACAAAGGGCTACGGCGTGTCCATCCACCGCCGCGACTGCCGCAACGCAGCCGGTGCATCCGACCCGAAGCAGGCAGGGCGCTGGGTCAAGGTCGCGTGGAGCACGGAGGATAAGCCGTTCTCCACCACGTTTGAGATCGATTCCACGGACCGCAGCGGCATCTGGCTCGATATCGCCACGGCGCTGAGCGCGGCCAAGCTGAAGGTCACGGAGCTCTCCGGCCGAGATATGCCCACCGGAAAGGCGCGCACCGTCGCCACGTTCGAGGTGCGCAACGTGCAGGAGCTGGAGACCATCCGGACGAAGATCCGCGCCATTGACGGCGTGATCGATGTGAGAAGAGGGCAGAACTGATGAGAGCTGTGATCACGCGCGTAAAAAGCGCCTCCGTATCCATTGCGGGCAGCGTCGTGGGCGAGATCGGCCACGGCCTGCTCATCCTGCTCGGCGTCGGCCCGGACGACACGCCGGAGCTGTGTGAAAAGCTGGCCGACAAGGCACTCGGCCTGCGCATTTTCTGCGACGAGGCGGGGAAAATGAACCGCTCCCTCGCCGATATCGGCGGGCAGGTGCTCGTCGTCAGCCAGTTCACGCTCTATGCCGACTGCCGCAAGGGCAAGCGGCCGAGCTTCACGGGCGCGGCTCTGCCGGAGCTGGCTGTCCCGCTGTATGAGCAGTTCCTGCAGGAGTGCCGCAGCCGCGGCTTTGCGCCGCAGCACGGCCAGTTCGGGGCCGATATGCTCGTCGCCTCAGAAAACGACGGCCCCGTCACCATCCTGCTCGATACGGACGAGCTGCTCCAGCCGAGAAGAGGCTGATCCCGGAAAACCGCAGACGCCATTGCCCACCGATGATTGCAGGGAGCGGCGTCCTCGACGCCCCGTGGGGCACCCTGCAAATTTCCGACCGCTCTGCCGACCGCACGCGCTGCCAAATTTGACTGTAGCGGCGCTCAGTGAGCGCCTTGCAGGCTGGAAAGTTATAGGGCGGCATCGTCGACCGTACCCGCCTTGTAGGGGAGGGGCATTGCCGACCGGTACAGGCTGTCGTTAAAATGGTGATGGCCCCCGAATTGTCATTGCGAGGGCGCTTTGCGCCCGTGGCAATCTCGCAGTACCCGGTCGG
>NZ_JBBMFF010000202.1:0-34832 GCF_040096185.1 Faecousia intestinalis
TTACAGCACCATTTAAGAAAGTTACCGAGAAAATAATGACTGAGTTTTCGGATTTGAATCTATGCCCAATTAACAACAAACAGGCAATTATAGTTGATGGCAGCGAGTCAAAGGACGATTTCCTCAAACCAAACGCAGAGCGCGACCAAGAGCATCAACGCAATTCTCAGCGCGAATAAAGATAAAAGGCAAGGCAGCTTTCATGAATAACTGCCTTGCCCTTTTTGAAAATCAAAACCTTCAAGAACTTGCATACAATTTCAAAATCATTATATGAATGAGTCAGTCCTCTTCCGGGTCTGACTCTTTTTTCTTAAAGACTTATACAATCTTAGTTTCGATTGCAGGACCCTTTTCCCCACTTAATACTTTTAGCGGTATTATGGCCTTGCAAGAAAGAAATGAGGTGAACAATTATGAGCATTACAAATGCGGCGAGAAGATTTGAACAGAGATTTGACGCAAAAGCGGAGCGCTTTATTTGGCATCATCCGCTACTTGGCTTCATCTCCATCTTTGTTGGAATGCCATTACTGGTTTTGGCGTGTGTCTGTATCAGTACGATTGTTATCGCCTTTCCTATGGCATGGCTTTTGGGTTGGTTGTAATCTTTATTTCATCTTTAAACGCACAAAAGATGACTAATGCCATTTTTAGAAAAAAGGTTTTATGATATTGGGGACAGCAAAAAAGGAGGATGAATCTTATGCAAATGCTAATTGCACTCATAGGTGTATGTGCGGCAGCAATGCTGCTGTGGTATGTCTATATTTTAATGAAGGGAGATGATCAGGCATGAGCACTATGATTCAGTATATTTTATACCTTGCCATTCTGATTGTTTTGGCAATTCCGCTGGGCGCATATATAAAAAACGTCATGAGCGGCGAGAAAACTTTTTTGTCCAAAGTTCTGACACCGTGCGAAAACCTGATTTACAAGGTTATGCGTGTAGACAGAGAAGAACAGATGACATGGAAAAAATATGCGGTAAGTGTAATGATTTTTTCCGGTATCGGGCTTGTTTTTCTGTTCCTGCTTCAACTTCTGCAGGGAGTTCTTCCCGGAAACCCGCAGCATCTTTCCGGTGTGAAATGGGATTTGGCATTTAACACTTCTGCAAGTTTCATTACCAATACAAACTGGCAGGCATATTCCGGTGAATCCACATTGAGTTATCTCACTCAGGCTTTAGGTCTGACTGTTCAGAACTTTGTTTCCGCAGCTACAGGTATCGCCGTTCTATTTGCATTGATCCGTGGCTTTATCAAGGTGAAATCCTCCGGGTTGGGAAGCTTTTGGGTGGACTTGACCCGCATTGTGGTTCACATCTTGCTCCCGCTGAATCTGGTCATTTCTCTGTTGCTGGTAGGCGGCGGCGTGATTCAGAACCTGAAAAGTGCAGAAACAGTATCCCTTGTAGAACCGATTGCCGTCAGTGCAGAAGGTGAAATCCTTGAGGATGCGGTAATTGACTTAGACACCGAAACCGTCACTGTAGATGGCGAAATCGTTTCGAATGCACAGATCGTCACCGAGCAGTTCGTACCAATGGGTCCTGCGGCCAGCCAGGTCGCAATCAAACAGACCGGCACCAACGGCGGCGGTTATATGGGCGTCAACTCCGCACATCCTTTGGAAAATCCCAATGCCTTTACCAATCTGATCGAAATGATTTCCATTCTGCTGATTCCGGCGGCACTGTGTTTCACATTCGGTTCTGCGGTAAAGAACAAGAAGCAGGGTATTGCAATCTTTATGGCAATGTTTCTCTGCCTGGTTGTTGCCTTGGGCTGCATCGCCGTCACAGAACAGGCTGGCACATCCCAGCTTGCACAAAACGGCGCAGTCAATATGTCAATGGCAGAACAGGCGGGCGGCAATATGGAGGGCAAGGAGACTCGCTTCGGCATTGCAGCGTCCTCTACCTGGGCAGCCTTCACCACAGCAGCTTCTAACGGCTCTGTAAATTCCATGCATGACAGCTACACGCCGCTTGCCGGTATGGTGACTATGCTGCTGATGCAGCTTGGCGAGGTTATTTTCGGCGGCGTGGGCTGCGGCCTTTACGGTATGCTTGCTTTTGCCATTCTGGCGGTGTTTATTGCCGGTCTGATGGTAGGCCGCACTCCGGAATTCCTTGGCAAGAAAATTGAGCCTTATGAGATGAAATGGTCGGTACTGGTTTGCCTTGCAACGCCCATTGCAATTCTGGTCGGCAGCGGCCTTGCCGCTGTAGTACCCTCTGTCATGGATAGCCTGCATAACGGCGGTGCCCACGGTTTCTCTGAAATGCTGTATGCCTACTCATCCTGTGGCGGCAATAACGGCTCTGCCTTTGCCGGTTTCAATGCGAATACCGTATTTCTGAATGTAAGCCTGGGGCTGATGATGCTCTTTGCCCGGTTTCTGCCTATCATCGGCACACTTGCAATCGCAGGCAGCCTGGCTGGGAAAAAGAAAATTGCCACGACTGCGGGCACCTTGTCTACCACAAATGGAATGTTTGTTTTCCTGCTGATTGTTGTGGTATTGCTGATCGGTGCGCTGAGCTTCTTCCCGGCGCTTGCCCTTGGTCCGCTTGCTGAGTTCTTTGGCAGCATTGCGTAAAGGAGGTTTACAGATATGCGTACAAAACAGAAAAGCGCTTTTGCCGACCGGAAAATGCTCGGCAGGGCAATGAAAGATTCTTTTGTGAAATTAAGTCCGAAAACACAGGCAAAAAACCCGGTCATGTTTCTGGTTTTTGTGTCTGCGATCTTGACCAGTATCCTTTGGGTGGTATCCCTGTTCGGGTTAAAAGACGCTCCAAGCGGATATACACTGGCGATTGCCATTATCCTTTGGTTTACCGTGCTATTTGCCAATTTTGCCGAGGCCATTGCAGAAGGCCGTGGTAAAGCACAGGCAGATTCTCTCCGGGCATCCCGAAAGGATGTGGACGCACATAAAATTCCCTCCGTATCGCAGAAGGACAGCGTGACCGTGGTTCCATCCGCCCTGCTGAAAAAGGGGGAACTGGTGATTGTCAAAGCCGGAGAGCAGATTCCGGCAGACGGTGAAGTCATAGAAGGTGCGGCATCTGTGGATGAAAGCGCCATCACCGGCGAATCCGCTCCTGTAATTCGTGAGGCAGGCGGCGACCGCAGCGCTGTAACCGGCGGCACCACTGTACTGTCGGACTGGATTGTTGTCAGAGTGACCAACGAAGCCGGAGAAAGCTTTCTGGACAAGATGATTGCGATGGTAGAAGGTGCTGCCCGGAAGAAGACGCCCAACGAAATTGCTTTGCAGATTTTTCTGGTAGCCTTGTCCATTATCTTTATCTTGGTGACAGTCTCTCTCTACACGTATTCCATTTTTTCTGCAAAGCTGGCGGGAATTGAGAATCCCACCTCTGTAACAACTCTGGTAGCACTGTTGGTGTGCCTTGCGCCTACTACCATTGGTGCCTTGCTTTCCGCCATCGGTATTGCCGGTATGTCCCGACTGAACCAGGCAAATGTTCTGGCCATGAGTGGTCGTGCCATTGAAGCCGCCGGTGATGTAGACATTCTGATGCTTGACAAAACCGGAACAATCACCCTGGGCAATCGACAGGCATCGGAGTTCATTCCGGTAGATGGTGTTGATATTCAGGAACTGGCGGACGCCGCTCAGCTTTCATCTCTGGCCGATGAAACCCCTGAGGGCAGAAGCGTTGTTGTGCTGGCAAAGGAGCAGTTTGGAATTCGTGGCAGAAGCCTTCAGGACAAGAATATGCACTTTGTCCCATTTACTGCCGTGACTCGTATGAGCGGCGTCGACTTTGACGGCAACGAAATCCGAAAAGGCGCAGCAGATGCCATGCAGAGTTATGTGACCCATGCAGGCGGAATGTATTCTCCAGACTGTGATCGAGTTGTCAAGTCTATTGCGTCCAAGGGCGGCACACCTCTGGTTGTGGCTAAGAACCACAAGATTCTCGGCGTTATCTATTTGAAGGATATTATCAAGCAGGGTGTGAAGGAGAAATTCTCAGATCTGCGGAAAATGGGCATCAAGACCATTATGATCACCGGCGACAATCCGATTACTGCTGCGGCCATTGCTGCCGAGGCCGGTGTGGATGACTTCCTTGCGGAAGCAACGCCGGAAGGAAAGCTGGCAATGATCCGTGATTTTCAGGCCAAGGGTCATTTGGTCGCCATGACAGGCGACGGCACCAACGACGCTCCGGCTTTGGCACAAGCAGATGTTGCAGTTGCCATGAACAGCGGCACACAAGCGGCCAAAGAAGCAGGCAACATGGTGGATTTGGACTCTTCCCCCACAAAACTGATCGACATTGTGCGCATCGGCAAACAGCTTTTGATGACACGAGGCAGCCTGACTACCTTCTCCATTGCCAACGATGTGGCAAAATACTTTGCCATTATTCCGGCGCTATTTATGGGACTTTATCCGGGACTGTCTGCTCTGAATATTATGGGGCTGCATTCCCCGCAAAGCGCTGTCCTCTCTGCGATTATTTATAATGCACTCATCATTATTGCGCTCATTCCGTTGGCGCTAAAAGGTGTGAAATATCGTGAAGTTGCTGCTGGAAAGCTGCTGTCACGGAACCTGCTTGTTTATGGTTTGGGCGGTCTGGCGGCTCCCTTTATCTTTGTGAAACTGATTGATGTTCTGCTGGTGTTCACCGGCCTGGTATAAGGAGGGGATCTATCATGAAAACAATAAAAAGTGTATTACCAAAGGCAGGTATGATCTTTTTAATCTTTACTCTGCTGTGCGGCGTGATCTATACGGGTGTTGTCACAGGAATTGCTCAGCTAATTTTCCCGGACAATGCAGACGGAAGCATCATTGAAGTAGACGGGAAAAAATATGGCTGTGAATTACTTGGGCAGCAATATACGGATGAGTCCCATATGTGGGGGCGCATTATGAATATTGATGTTTCAACCTATACGGATGAAAACGGAAAGGCACTGATGTACGCCGCTCCCTCCAACCTCTCTCCGGCAAGTGAGGAGTATGCACAGCTCGTGGCAGAGCGGGTGGAAAAGCTCCGGGCTGCCGACCCGGATATGGATGAAACAGCTGTTCCGGTGGACCTTGTCACCTGTTCCGGCAGTGGGCTTGATCCCCATATTTCCCCGGCAGCAGCGGAATATCAGGTAGCACGCATTGCAAAGGCAAATGATATGACCGAAGATGAAGTGCGTGAGATCATCCAAAACTGCACCGACGGACGATTCCTTGGCATCTTTGGTGAAGAGACCGTTAATGTGTTGGAGGTCAATCTGATGCTGGACGGTATTCTGGAGGGGTGAAATGAACATAGCTAAAATCATGATTCCCAAAATCTCCACTGTATTTCTTCATGAAAAGGATACGATTCGTCAGGGATTGGAACGGTTTATGGTACATGGCTATACCGCTGTCCCGGTACTGAATGATCAGGAACAGTATATTGGAAGCGTGACGGAGGGAGATTTCCTCCGCCACCTTCTTGTTTGCCAGACAACAGACTTGAAAGTACAGGAGGGATACCGACTTGGCAGCATTGTTCGCAGAGATTTTTGCCCTGCGTTACAAATAGATGCAGATTCCGAGCAGGTTGTAACTTCAATGCTGAATCAGAATTTTGTCCCCATCGTTGATGGCCGGAATGTTCTATGCGGGATTCTGACAAGGAAACGGCTGATTGAATTTCTGGCACAAGCCCGTGATAAAAAAGAATACGTCCTACATCTTTAGACGGCCTTAATACAGATACGCATTCTCTTTTACCTTCTTTACTCCATTTGATTTATGATTAAGGACACATAAAGGGGTATAAAGAGGATTGCAGTTATGGGAGTAATGTTGTTAAAAAGGAAGTTGACTTCGTTTCAAATTATCATCCTCGGGTTTTCCGGTGTGATCCTTTTCGGCACCTTCCTTTTAATGTTGCCGTTTTCCAGCCGCAGCGGACTGGCAACGCCTTTCTCGGATGCATTGTTTACTTCTACCTCAGCAGTTTGTGTAACCGGACTCATTATACATGATACGGCAACATACTGGTCGGCCTTCGGCCAGCTTGTCATTTTACTGCTGATTCAGATTGGAGGCATGGGGGTTATTACCGTGGCCGCATCCTTTGCAATGATTTCCGGTCGGAAGATTTCTTTGATGCAGCGCAGTACCATGCAGGAGGCGATTTCAGCGCCAAAGGTAGGAGGAATCGTTCGCCTGACCGGCTTTATCGTCAAGGTGACACTGGTGGTGGAACTGCTGTGTGCAGCCGTGATGGCACCGGTGTTTTGCCGTGACTTCGGAAAAATTGGCCTTTGGATGGCACTGTTTCATTCCGTATCCGCTTTTTGCAACGCAGGCTTTGATCTGTTGGGTGTGCGCGCTCCCTTTTCCTCCCTGACCAGCTATGCAGCAAATCCAGTCATAAACTTTACGATTATGTTCTTGATTGTGTTTGGCGGCATCGGCTTTCTGACTTGGGATGATATTCGGACTAATCGATTGCATTTGCGCAAATATCGGATGCAGAGCAAGGTGATTCTTTGTACCACAGCGGTTTTATTGATCGCTCCGGCAATGTACTTTTATTTTTTTGAGTTTGCTGATCTTACCCAAAAGGAGCGGCTTTTATCTTCTCTTTTTCAAGCCGTGACACCACGAACGGCGGGTTTTAATACGGTGGAATTAACGGGTTTAAGTGAGGCCGGACAATTTATCACCATTGCGCTGATGCTGATCGGCGGTAGTCCCGGGTCTACCGCAGGCGGTTTGAAAACAACAACCATTGCTGTTTTGTTTACTGCTGCAATTTCCACCTTTCGGCGCAGAGAAAATGCACACCTCTTTGGACGTCGCATCGATGATGATGTCGTAAAAAACGCAGCGACAATTTCGCTTATGTATATCACGCTATGTTGTACCGGTGGCCTTATCATCAGCGTTTCCGAAGGACTTCCCATGCTTCCCTGCCTTTTTGAAACTGCCTCGGCTGTTGGCACAGTCGGACTGTCTCTGGGGATTACACCGGAACTGAATCTGCTCTCACGGAGTGTTTTGATTCTGCTGATGTTTTTTGGGCGAGTAGGTGGCCTTACATTGATTTTTGCGGCCTTGTCCAGTGCACAAAAGAAAGTTTCAAAACTACCAAAGGAAAAAATAACAGTAGGATAAAGGTGACATTATGAAATCAATTCTTCTAATTGGTCTGGGGCGATTTGGAAAGCATATTGCCCTGCACTTAAATCATTTGGGTCATCAGGTGATGGCGGTAGATACTTCGGAGGAACGTGTAGAGGCTGTTCTGCCCCTTGTTACCAATGCACAGATTGGAGACAGTACGAATGCCGATTTCTTGGAATCTCTCGGTGTTCGCAACTATGATGTATGCATTGTGGCCATCGGCAACAACTTTCAAAGTTCATTGGAAACAACTTCTCTGCTCAGTGAATTAGGAGCGAGGTTTGTAGTTTCCAGAGCTGCAACTGATGTTCAGGAAAAATTTTTGCTGCATAACGGTGCAGATGAAGTAGTCTACCCAGAAAAACAGCTTGCAAAGTGGACAGCAATCCGTTACAGTGCGGATCACATTCTCGATTACATAGAACTGGATGAAAATCATGCCATGTTTGAGATTCCCATTCCCAAAGATTGGGCGGACCATTCGATTGGAGAGCTTGATATTCGTAAAAAATTCAATATTAACATTATGGGAATCAAGAAAAGCGGCAAGCTGGAGTTATCTATTTCTTCAGACACAGTGCTGAAAGCAGGAGATACCATGTTGGCGTTGGGAAGTAACAGAAATTTGCAAAAGTGCTTTCATACTTGATTTTAAGGCAACACCGCATAATTTGACAAGAAGGCTCAGCCAGGATTTTTGTCCCAATTCAAAGTTTGGAAAACGAAGGAATACTGTATGTATTTCTCGTTTTTCAAACTGAAGAAGTGTGGCAAAAAGACGGCTGAGACTCGCAGGCACAATTGTGCGGTGTTGCCTTAAGAAAAATCAAAGGAATTGGGGGGTGAATCCATGCAGGATGTTATTTTACTTGTAAGTACATCAGCCATATTTATTTTTGGGTATTTTCTGATGAAAAAACTGGATGTTTTTCTGGAAAACAATTGGAATAGACAAGAAACTGCTCTGACTTACGGCGAAAACAGCTTGAGAATTGGTTTTTCCAACCCATTCATGGCAGGCGGTCTCGCAGATGCTTTCGAAACTTACGGAAAGCAGCATCCGGATGTCTCTATCTATATTTTCAGCGGAGAAGAAAGTGAATTGTGCAGAGAACTGAAAACACAAAAATTGGACATAATTTTTTTACCAGAGAATACAGACATATCAAAAAAAACTCATTATAATGTACGGATGGTGCTTCTTCGTTGCGCCCCGGTTGTGATGGAATATGCTGGCTTGCCCATTGAGCCGATTACCCAGAATCAAATCACACAAATAGCACTATGGAGGGATTCCAAAAAATCACCTGTCGTCGATTTTTTCATTGGATGCCTGAACAAATTTGCCGTGGATCCGTCGCAGATGTAGGTTTTGACGTTGTGTGTTATAATATTAAAAAAGGGAATCGCTTTTACTTGAGTGACAGATAGGAGGGTTAAAATGGAACTGCCAAGACAAGATCCGGATCAGCTTCTTCGTGCGATCCGTAACGATGCATCCACTAAGAAAAGCGGAAAACTCAAAATCTTTTTCGGTTATGCCGCAGGTGTCGGAAAGACCTATGCCATGCTTCAGGCGGCTCATCAGGCGAAGGAGCGTGGCATCGATGTGGTTGCTGGATACATAGAACCCCATGCCCGACCCCAGACGATGGCACTTCTGGACGGCTTGGAGCAGCTTCCTGTGAAACAAGTTGCTTACGAAGGAATGACCCTTCGTGAATTTGATATTGATGCTGCGCTCAAGCGAAATCCCCAGCTCATACTGGTAGATGAGTTGGCCCATACCAACGCCGAAAGCAGTCGGCACACGAAGCGGTATCAGGATGTTCAGGAACTGCTAAATACTGGAATTGATGTCTATACGACTGTAAATGTCCAACATATCGAGAGTCTCAACGATACAGTAGCCTCTATCACCGGAATTCTTGTGCGGGAGCGCATTCCGGATTCCACCTTTGATCAAGCAGATCAGGTAGAACTGGTGGATATTGAGCCTGCGGAGTTGCTGGAACGACTGGCAAGTGGAAATGTGTACCGGGAAGATCAGGCGCAGCGGGCAACAGTTAATTTCTTCACGCTGGAAAATCTCACCGCATTGCGGGAAATCGCCCTCCGTCGGTGCGCCGACCGGGTGAACTTGCTGACGGAAAGCGCCAGAGTACAGAGCCGAGGCGATTACCATACAGACGAGCGCATTCTGGCATGTCTTTCCTCGTCGCCATCCAACGCAAAAATCATTCGGACTGCTGCAAGGATGGCAAGAGCCTTTCGGGGAACATTTACCGCTCTTTATGTGGAAACGCCAAATACAGCGGCGATGAGTGACGATGATAAAAAGCGTTTGCAGGATAATAAGCGTCTGGCCCAGCAACTTGGCGCTGCGATTGAGACAAGTTATGGCGATGACGTGCCTTATCAGATTGTGGAATTTGCCCGCCTTTCCGGCATCTCAAAAATCGTAATTGGACGAAGTACCATTGCACGAAAGAATATTTTCAGCAAGCCCACCTTGACGGAACGCCTGATTTCCAGCGTACCTAATCTGGATATTCATGTGATACCGGATGCCAGCACAGAAACCAGCTATCAGGAAAAAAAGAGTAAGGCGCAGGTAGATGCGATGCCCCTGCGTGATGTTCTGAAGAGTATAGTCGTATTGCTGGTAGCTACACTAATTGGCTGTGGCTTTGACGCTCTTGGGTTCACGGAGAGTAATATTATCGCAGTTTACATATTAGGCGTACTTGTGACCGCTGTAATCACAACCAACCGACTGTGCGGGATTCTGACCTCGGTTGTCAGTGTGCTGGTTTTCAATTTCTTTTTTACCACTCCGAGACTGACATTCCATTTTGACGATCCAAACTATATTGTTACATTTACCATTATGTTTATAGTAACACTGCTTTCCGGATCTCTCGCTACCCGGCTGAAAGAAAATGCGAAACAATCTGCCCATACAGCTTACCGTACAAAGATTCTTTTTGAAACCAACCAGCTTCTGCAAAAAGAGCAGGATGAGAATGCGGTAATCACCGCTACGGCAGGGCAGCTCATGAAGCTGCTGAAAAAAGATATTGTCGTCTACCTGTCTGATGGTAAAGAACTTGCCACCCCTAACGTTTTTCGTGCTGTTAATAGCATTCAGGAAGATTTAATTTCTGAGAACGAGAAAGCAGTCGCCGATTGGGCCTTCCGAAACAATAAACACGCCGGTGCCACAACAGATACATTATCCAGTGCAAAGTGTTTATACCTTGCGATTCGGGTCAACCAGCATGTATATGGAGTGGCTGGTATTGCGGTGAACGGTATTCCGCTGGACTCTTTCGAAAACAGCGTACTCCTCTCTATTCTGGGCGAGTGCGCTTTGGCACTTGAAAACATCAAAAACGCCAAAGAAAAAGAGGAAGCGGCTGTTCTGGCGCAAAATGAACAGCTTCGTGCTAACCTGCTGCGGGCAATCTCTCATGATCTTCGAACCCCTTTGACAGCGATTTCCGGCAGCGCAGGCAATTTGCTTGCAAATTACAAAAAAATGGACGATGCATTGCGGGAGCAGACCTTTACCGATATTTATGACGATTCCATGTGGCTGATTAATCTCGTTGAAAACCTGTTGGCAGTCACACGAATTGAGGGCGGACAGGTCAATCTAACTCGAAGTATCGAACTCATGGATGAGGTCGTTTCTGAAGCACTGAAGCACATCAACAGAAAGAGTAAAGAACACACCATTCGTGTGACCAGCGGTAAAGACTTTATCCTTGCCCACATTGATGCGAAGCTGATCGTTCAGGTTATTATCAATTTGGTGGATAACGCCATCAAATATACCCCTGCCGGTTCGGTAATCGAAATACACACTGAGCAGAAGAACAAATGGGTCATCGTTTCAGTTGCCGATAATGGGCCTGGGATTCCCGATGAGCAGAAGCCTCGTGTTTTCGACATGTTTTATAGTGGGGCCAACAAAGTGGTCGATAGCCGTAGAAGCCTTGGATTGGGGCTGTCCCTCTGCAAGTCGATCGTGACCGCCCACGGCGGCACAATCTCCGTATCAGACAATCAGCCAACTGGCACTGTGTTCACATTTACATTACCCGCCGGGGAGGTAGAACTTCATGAATAAACCTTTGATATTAGTGGTTGAGGATGACCCATCTGTACGAAATCTCATTACAACCACATTGAAAACAAATGATTATCGTTATGTGGTAGCGCCCAATGGCTCGACAGCCATTACGGAGGCCACATCGCACAATCCTGAAATCATCTTGCTGGATTTGGGCTTGCCGGATATGGATGGCGTTCAAGTCATTCAGACGGTTCGCTCTTGGTCCAATGTTCCGATTATTGTAATCAGCGCCCGAAGCGAGGATAACGATAAAATCAAGGCGCTGGATGCCGGAGCGGACGATTATTTGACAAAGCCCTTTTCAGTAGAAGAATTATTGGCCCGACTCCGAGTGACGCAGCGCAGACTCGCCATGATGACTGCGGAAATGGCAACCGCCAGTTCTGTATTTGTTAATGGTAAACTGAAAGTGGATTATGCTGGAGGGTGCGCTTATCTGGGAGAGGACGAACTGCACCTGACGCCCATTGAGTATAAGTTGTTGTGCCTGCTGTCCAAGAATGTTGGCAAGGTACTGACCCATACCTTTATCACACAAAATATCTGGGGCCGCAGTTGGGATAACGATGTAGCTTCTCTGCGGGTATTTATGGCAACACTGCGGAAAAAGCTGGAGCCAACAGAGGAGTCCCCGCAATACATCCAAACACATATTGGTGTGGGCTATCGTATGATAAAAGTAAATTAATGATATGAGGCCGGCCAGTGTTCGCACATGGCCGGCCTCGCTAATTGTGTTATGACGATTTCTCTTGTCCGTAAAAAATGTTGCATCTAATCGTCGAAAGCGAGCCTGTTTCTGAAACTCTCCGCAAACGCACAAATGCCGATAAAGCTTGATAGGACAGGCATTTTCGGTTGAAGTCAAAACATATAAGTTTCTATTTCCCTACGCATCCCCACGCAGAAATGGCGTAAAAATGGCGTAGAGGAACCGGCGATACGCAGTTGCGAAAATCGCCTGCTGCAACATTACTAAGAATATTCAAGCTGCCCTGCTTGTGCGCAGGGTAGCTTTTTTATCTGCGCACTGGCGCAGAGAGATACAAGGCGTTTCACTCCTTTGATCCTTCAAACACAAATGAGCCTTCTCCGTTTGGTATAGAAACGGAAAAAGCTCATTTATATTGTACCACGCCTGTCAAGCGGCGAAGAACTTTGGCAGCGCTATGTCTCATCCTCCGCCAGCATACGGTATCCGACGCCAAGCTCGTTGATGATGTAGCGCTTTTCACCAGGCGTCACGCCCATTTTCTTGCGGATGTTCTTCATATTGACTTGCAGCTTTTTGACGCTGCCATAGTCCGAATACCCCCAGACCGCCTGAATGATGGCGGCATACGTCAGCACCTTTCCCGCATGGACGGAGAGAAACGCCATGATGTTGTACTCCGTCTGAGTCAGGTCGATCTCCTCTTTGCCAACAAAGACCTGCCGCGTATCATAGTCGATTAGCAGATCCTGAAGGTGGAATTTTCCGCCGGGGGAGCTTTCTTCCTCTTCGCTGTGCCGATGACTGCGGAGAACGGCGCGGATACGAGCCAGCAATTCCTCCGTGCCAAAGGGCTTGGTGATATAATCATTCGCCCCCAGATCCAATGCCTCTACCTTGTCCCTCTCATTGGTACGGGCGGAGAGCACAATGATGGGAGCTGTGTCCGATTCCCGGATTTTCTGAATCAAGTCCAGCCCATCCCGATCCGGCAGGCCGAGATCCAGAACGATGAGGTCCGGATGATGGGAGGCATACATCATCATGCCAAGCTCGCAGGTTTCCGCGCAGAGCACCTGATAGTCGCTGGTTTCCAGATTGGCTTTGATAAAACTTCTGATGTTGGCCTCGTCCTCTACGATCAGAATTTTGTACTTGTTATTGCCCATCGTCCTCACCCCCTCTTTCCAGAGCAAAGCGGAATACCGCGCCGCCGCCCTTCCTATTTTCCGCAGTAATCTCGCTGCCGTGCGCCTTGACGATGGCGGCGCACACGGATAGTCCGATTCCCATATTGCTGCGGGTTCCGTCCACCGGCGCGGCGGACTTTTCATAACTTCCGGTGAAAATCTTTTGAAGTGCATCATCCGGGATGCCACAGCCGTTGTCAGCAACCTCAAATACCGCCTTGTCTCCCACGAGAGAAACAGAAAGCGTCAGCTCCGTCATACCTTTTGCATGGAATACAGCGTTTTCCAGAAGATTCAGCAGTACCTGTTCAATCAGGAGCGAATCCATGGGAATGTCCACAAATTCCTCCGGTATCTGCGTGATGACCTTCTGATTCGGATGCTTTTTGGAAAACTTCATGAGAACGGAGTCGATCAGCTCATCCAGAACCGTGGGTGTCTTCACAACTTCCACCTTCGCACCGTCGATCCTTGTGACAGACAGAAGATTTTCAACCATGCGGATGAGCCATTCGCTGTCCTCCTGAATTTCCCCCAACAGCTTGAGCTGCTGCTCCTTTGGCAGCGCGTCATACTTGGAGATCAGCGTGGAGGAGGACCCGTATATGGAGGTGAGCGGTGTGCGCAGATCATGGGAGATCGCCCGCAGTAGATTGCCGCGCATTCGCTCCTTTTCATTCTCTGAGCGCAGCCTCTCCTGATCGCGGATACGAATATTCAGCGTGCTGGTAGAAACGGCAACTGCCAGCATAATGACGGCAGATAAGATGCTTTCCTCCACGAAAAAGTCGAAGGCATAATAGGGATAGGTAAAGGCAAAATTCACCGCAAATACGCTGACAATTGCCGAAGTGATGCCATAGCAATACCCGTGGGTTTTCAGCGAGATCAAAAACACGCCGAACACAAAGATCATGGGTACAAGCGTCTGCGTGGTAAAGAGCTTCTGAATCAGCAAATTGACGGCAAAGGCACTGCAAAAAATAAGGATCGAAAATAGAGTATCCTTTTGTCGCTGTCGATTCTTCATCATGCTTCTCCTGAAATTTATTGCGGCATAATACGCCATGTTTTTCGGTTTCGGGCGAAGCCCGGGAGAAAAACGGCTTAAATCCAGTGGTATAAATAACTGCCAACATTATTATACCGCAGAAGCGGAACCGCTTCAAGATTTCTCACAGGAGGATATTGCGCCGCACTCGTTTCTTTACCGAATCTACACCGGAAAAATGCTATGATATAAGCACACAGCAAAAAGGAGGAAGAAATCCGTGGAAAATGACAGTAGCGACGATAACGGTAACTGCTCTTATATGGTTTGTTCGTATGTGGCATATCTACGCCCTTTGCTGCGGTATCGGGTATAGGTGTGTCTTTTTTGCATGAAATGATCGTATGAACAGAACATAAAGGAGTTTGAAATGAATTATTTTGGAAGCATTTTCGCAATGGTGGTCTGCATTGCCATGTCCGCCTATTTCAGTGCCACAGAAACGGCGTTTTCATCCCTGAACAAGACCCGCCTCAAGGTGTTGGCGGACAACGGAAACAAGCGGGCAGCGCTGGCGCTCAAGCTGTCCGAAGATTATGACAAGCTGATTTCCACCATCCTGATCGGCAACAATATCGTCAATATCATGGTGGCGTCCATCGGCACACTTCTGTTCGTCGGACTTTACGGCGACATCGGCGCGACCGTTTCCACCATTGTGGTCACGGTCGTTGTCCTGATCTTTGGCGAGATCACCCCCAAAAGCGTTGCAAAGGACACGCCGGAGCGCTTTGCCATGTTCAGTGCTCCCTTTATCCGGCTCTGGATCTGGGTGCTGACCCCGCTGAATTTTCTCTTTTCCCAGTGGAAAAAGCTGGTTTCTCGCTTCTTCAAGACAAATGACGACGCAAAAATGTCCCACGAGGAACTGCTCCTTTTCATGGAGGACGTGGAGCAGGACGGCGGCATTGACGAAAATGAGGGTGAGCTGCTGCGCAACGCCCTTGAGTTCCGCGACCTGACGGCGGCGGAAATTCTGACCCATCGAATCGAATTGGAGGCCGTGGACATCGACGAGAGCCACGAGGAAATTGCCAGAGTCTTTACACAGTCCCGCTTCTCCCGTCTGCTGGTCTACCGGGATACCATCGATCAGATCGTCGGTGTTCTTCATCAGAAGGACTTCTATATCAACGGCAAGATGACGGATCAGCCCATTACGGCAATCATGACGGAACCGTTGTTCGTCTATCAGCACACGAGGATCCGCGACATTCTAAAAATGCTCCAGCATCAGAAGTCCCATGTCGCCGTAGTCGTAGACGATTTTGGCGGCACGCTCGGTATTGTTACGATGGAGGATATTCTGGAAGAACTGGTTGGTGAAATTTGGGACGAACACGACGAAGTGGAAGAAGATTTTGAAAAGCTGGACGAGAATACCTACCGCGTGGACTGCTCCGTCAGCTTGGAGGATTTTATGGAATTCTTTGACATCAAGCTGGAATCGGACAGTGTTTCCGTCGGCGGCTGGGTCATGGAGCAGCTGAATAGAGTCCCCATCAAGGGCGATTCCTTTACCGTACAGAATTTGGAGATCACGGTCTCCGATCTGAGTGCGTACAGGGTATCCTTCATCACAGTCAGGCAATGTGGCGCCTGTTTGACTTGCGCACAATAAAGCGATCGCACGATTCACAAGGAGTGAGGATGATGTCGGAAGAAGTGGTTTGCAGAAAGCGCCGTCTTTCGTCTTTTCAAATCATCATATTGGGCTTTGCAGGGGTGATCCTGCTGGGCGCACTGCTGCTAATGTTGCCGCTCTCCACAACAGCTGGGGGCGTAACGCCGTTCCATGAAGCGCTGTTTACCTCGACCTCCGCTGTTTGTGTAACGGGGCTTGTGGTGCAGGATACCGGCAGCTATTGGTCGGTCTTCGGGCAGGCTGTGATCCTGACGCTGATTCAGATAGGCGGGCTTGGTGTTGTCACCGTGGCGGCATCGTTTGCGCTGCTGTCCGGGCGAAGGATTTCTCTGATGCAGCGCAGCACCATGCAGGACGCCATCTCAGCGCCGAGGGTCGGAGGGATCGTCCGGCTGACACGCTTCATTCTACGAGGAACGTTTCTGGTTGAACTGATCGGCGCGCTTGCCATGCTGCCGGTGTTTTGCCGGGACTACGGATGGCACGGGATCTGGATGGCGGTATTTCACTCGATTTCCGCCTTTTGCAACGCGGGGTTTGACATTCTGGGAACGAACGGCAACTTGTATCCGTCCCTTACCGGTTACGTTCAAAATCCGGTGATCAATATCACGATCATGCTGCTGATCATAACCGGCGGCATTGGATTTTTGACATGGGATGACATTTGCGAAAACAAGCTGCATTTCCACCGTTATCGAATGCAAAGTAAGGTCATTCTCGTTACGACACTCACGCTGATCGTCCTTCCGGCGCTGTTTTTCTTCTTTGTGGACTTTGATGCCCTTCCCCTCAGAGAGCGGGTTCAGGCAGCCCTGTTCCAATCGGTCACGCCGAGAACGGCGGGCTTCAACACAGTCGATCTACCCGCCATGTCCGGCGCATCGTTGGGCGTGATGATCCTTCTGATGCTCATCGGCGGTTCTCCCGGCTCCACGGCAGGCGGCATGAAAACCACCACGCTGGCAGTTCTGCTTGCCAATGCTGCCGCGACCTTCCGCCAGCGGGACAGCGCCCAATTCTTTGGGCGCAGAGTCGATTGCAGTGCCGTCAAAACCGCCGCGACCATTCTGTCGATGTACCTTGCGCTGTTCTTTGGCGGAGGCGTTTTTATCAGCGTATATGAGAATCTCCCACTGTCCTCCTGCCTGTATGAAACAGCGTCGGCAGTAGGCACCGTGGGACTGACATTGGGTATTACGCCGCAGCTGCACATTCCCTCGCAAATGGTATTGATCGCACTGATGTATCTGGGCAGAGTCGGTGGGCTTACGCTCATTTATGCGGCGGTGTCCAGCAAAAAAAGCGGCAATGCAAAGCTGCCGCAGGAAAGAATCACGATTGGATAAGCAAAGGAGCATCTATCCCATGAAAAATGTTTTATTGATTGGAGCAGGCCATTTTGGGCGGCATATCGCCATGCAGCTCTCTCAACTGGGGCATCAGGTCATGGCAGTCGATACCAATGAGGAACGGATCAACGATGTGCTTCCGTTTGTCACCAACGCGCAGATCGGTGACAGCACCAACGCGGAGTTTCTGCGTTCGCTCGGCATCGGAAATTTTGATGTTTGCTTTGTGACCATCAGCGGCAACTTCCAGAACTCGCTGGAAACCACCTCGCTGCTGAAAGAGTTGGGTGCCAAATGCGTGGTATCCCGTGCCGAACGCGATGTGCAGGCGAAGTTTCTGCTCCGCAACGGTGCAGATCAAGTGGTCTACCCTGAAAAACAGATGGCAAAATGGGCGGCGATTCGATATGCTTCCGATCATATTTTTGACTATATAGAGATTGACGCGCAGCACGCCATCTTTGAAGTGAAAGTGCCGGAGACGTGGATCGGGAAAAGCGTTGGCGAGCTGGATGTCCGCAGGAAGTTCGGCATCACCATTCTCGGCATCAAACGTGCAGGAAAAACGGATGTTTCTGTTACGCCGGACACTATATTGTCCGATGACATTACGATCCTGGCATTGGGTGAGTATAAAGCCCTGCAAAAGTGCTTTCGGATTTGAACGGATCTGCGCACAATAGCGGAAAGGAAGAAACATGGCGAAGAAACCGCAAAACACAGCCAGTAACAAAAACGAGGATTCCGCGCCGCAGGAACGCAAATGGCCGGACAAGGCGATTATTCGTTACATCATCCGCGCATTGGTGCTGCTGATTGTATTTGCGTGGGCACTGGTAAACCTTGACGCTGTTTTGCGTTTTCTTGGCAAGGTGCTTGCGCTGTTCACTCCGTTTCTGATCGGCGGCGCGATTGCTTTTTTGATCAACGTAGTCCTTCGGCCGTTGGAATGCTGCTGGAACAAGGTATGCCGCAAAGCTCCTGCAAAGCTGACCCGTCCCGTGTGCCTGACCGCAAGCACCGTACTCGTCCTTGGGATTCTGTTTGCCGTGGTGTTTATGATGATCCCCAGCCTGCGGGAGTCCGGCGACGAGTTTATTCAAAGCATTCCGGCCTATGTGGAGGAAATCGGGCAGTGGTGGGCAGGCGTTGTCCGGTTTGCCGCAAAATATAACATTGTACTGCCTGAATACGCCATAGACCCCGACCTGTTGATTGAGAAGGTCACCGCCTTGCTCAGTGACGAGGGAAGCGGTATCCTCACCGTAACGTGGGACGCGGCAACCTCTGTCCTATCCGTTTTGGTGGATGTTCTCTTGGGACTTGTCTTTGCGTTGTATCTGCTTGCAAAGAAGGAAATTATCTCGGAGCATTTGAAAAAGCTCATTGTAACAGTCCTTCCGCAAAAGAAGGCACAGCGGCTTCTGAGTATTGCCTCTCTGGCCAACCAGACCTTCACAAATTTTGTCAGCGGGCAGCTTACCGAAGCGGTCATCATCGGCGTTCTGTGCTTCTTTGGAATGCTGATTCTTGGGATTCCCTATGCCGGTGCGGTCTCCGCGTTTGTGGCCGTTACTGCGCTGGTGCCGATTTTTGGCGCGTGGATCGGCGGCGGCCTTGGCGCGTTTTTGATCCTGCTGGCAGAACCCGGCAAGGCTCTGTGGTTCATTCTCTTTCTGCTCATTTTGCAGCAGGTGGAGGGTAATCTGATTTATCCCAAGGTGGTCGGCAAGTCCGTTGGGCTTCCCGGACTGCTTGTGCTGATGACTGTTACGATCGGCGGCGAAGCATTCGGCATCTTAGGGATGCTGTTCAGCGTTCCCGTCTGCGCCGTGCTGTACAGTCTTTATCTGGAGTTCATGAAGAAAGCAAGTGCTCGGCACTGAATGATTCATAACGCTAAGTGCATGAATCTTCTGAATGACCTCCTGTGATAAAAAAGCCCGCGGCGCTGTGCCAGATGCACAGTGCCGCGGGCATTCCCGTTTCCAGCGATTTAATTTTCTCCCGACAAGGGATTGTTCATAAGCTGGCACTTTTCATTTTGCGAAGCCGTGAAAAATCAATGCGTTCCGTGGTGATGTTCATTGAAAGATGAACACCGTTCACGCCCCCAATAATCGCTGTTCAGCGAAGTGAATATTCTGAATTGCACACCCGGCAACTACGAACTCATCCTCACGCCCTTCGCTGCGCTTTCCGCTGCCCGGCAGCAGCCGGAGCTCTACCGCGAGATGCTGATGAACATATTTCTCTTCTTCCCTCTTGGCTTAACGCTCTCCAATGCCCTGCCGCGAAAGTGGCACCGCTGGGGCAGAATCATCCTCACGACGTTTGTCGGCTGCATTCTCAGCGCGGGGATCGAGTACACACAGTACCGCTGCGCGCTGGGGCTTGCGGAGACGGACGACGTGATCTGCAACACGCTGGGCGCGTTCATCGGTTCCACCTCGCTGCTCATCGCCCACGCCATCGAAAAATCCAGAGAAAGGGTTCGGCACACGAACATGACCCTGACCACCACCGAAACACAATTCCTGCATATCGCCAGAGCTGCTATCTCCGGCAGTGACCTGCCCATCGAAAAGGTGGACTGGCCTGCCGTTTTCGCGCTGGCGGGGCAGCAGAAGCTGCTGCCGATCCTCTTCGAGGCCGTCCGCAAGATGCCTGCTGCCGGGGAAAACGCTGCGCTGTTCGCTGTGACCAAGCAGCAAGTCATCGGGCAGGTGCTGAATCAGACCGTGCGCTCGGCGGAATTTGCCGACCTCTATCGCAAACTGCGTTCGGCGGGGCTTCATCCCATTGTGGTCAAAGGCCAGCTTTGCAGCCACCTATATCCGCTGAAGGATCACCGCATCAGCGCGGACGACGACCTCTACATTTCCGACGCGGAGTTTATGGCCTGCCATGAGCAGCTTCTTGCGAACGGTTTGACCACCGACACGCCGACCGACGAGTTGGCCACAGCGGACGAGGTGTCCTACACAAAAAACGGCAGCCCGCTCTACATCGAGCTGCACCGACATTTATTTGATTCTGCCGAGGATGCGCATGACGAGCTGAACCATTTCTTCACCGACATCAATCCCGTCGAGATGGACGGCTTTCTCGCCATGCCGCCCCACGAGCATCTGCTGTATTTGATCCTGCACGCCTACAAGCACTTCGTCCGCAGCGGCATCGGGGCGCGGCAGTTTTGCGACATCGGCCTTTGGGCGCGGGAGTATCACGCCGAAATCGACTGGCAGCGCCTGCACGAGCAGTGTGAGAGCGTCCACGCGGCGACCTTTGCTGCGGCGGCGTTCCGTATTGCCAGAGACTATCTCGGCATCGAATTTGACCTGCCCGCGCCGTGGAGCGACGCGGTTGACGCGGAGCCGCTGCTGCACGACAGCCTCTGCGGCGGCGTGTACGGCTCCAACGACCTAACGCGCCTCCATTCCTCCACCGTCACGCTGAACGCCGTGAAGGCTAGCCGGACGGGGGAGAAGAGCAGCGTCCTGCGGACGGTGTTCCCCAAGCGCGAGTATCTGGAGCGTCGCTATCCGTACCTCAAAAAGCGCCCGTACCTGCTGCCGGTCGCATGGGTGCAGCGCCTCGCGCACTACGCCAGTGAAAAGCAGTCCGGCGCAGACAGCAGCGCATCCGGCTCCATCAAGCTGGGAAAAGAGCGGATCGAGCTGATGAAGCGGTATGGAATTATGGACTGATAAAAAGACATTGCGGGGCGCTGCAGCGCTCCGCAAACAATTCTATCCTTGCAGTTTTGAAAGGAATTTGGACAGGAAACCGCTGTCACACAGCTTGTATTTTTTCACACCTAATGATAAAATAGTTCTAAACGATCCGGATCGCATTTTGCTGCAGCCGGCAAGGAGGGAGTCCTGTGAAAAAGAGCAGCACAGATACCTGCTGCCTGACTTTACCGTTAAAACTGGAAAAGTGGCAGGAGGACCGTCTTGCCAAGCGCTTTGAGATCGCGCGGCAGCTCTATAACACGCTGGTCCATGCAGAGCTGAAACGGCTTGCGCAGATAAAGCGGACTGCCGAATATCTGGAGAACGAGCAGAAAATACGGGCATTGGACAGGAATAACCCTGCGGATCGGGCCAAACTGCAGGAGTTATACAAAGAGCAGCGGAAAAGTTTGAAAACGGCCGGGTTTACGGATTATTCCTTCACTACAGATATGGGAAAATATTACAAGCACTTCCGTGATAACATCGGCTCCAGTGTCGCCGTTCATGGGATCGCGCCGCAGGTCTGGGCGGCCTTTGATAAGCTCCTGTTCAAAAAGGGCGGCAAGAAGGTACATTACAAAAAGCCCGGTGAGGTAAATTCTGTGCAGGGCTACTCCAGAACGGGAAAAAGCGGCGGCACGGAGATCATGTTCCGCGGGCCCTACATCGAGTGGAAGGGCCTGAAGCTGCCGCTGAAGGTATCGCCGGACAATGCTTACGAGACCGATATGCTGCAGCGCAGAGTAAAGCTTGTCCGATTGGTCCGCCGGCCCGGAAAGCGCAGAGACCGCTGGTATGCCCAGCTCGTTCTGGAGGGGAAGCCTGCGATCAAGGCCGATCCCGTTACCGGAAAAGCGGTTCGCCCTATCGGCAGCGGCCCCGTCGGGCTGGACATCGGGCCGCAAACACTGGCGTATTCCGCCGCCGGGGCGGCCGGACTCGTCGAACTGGCAGATCGGGTACAGAACATCGAGCAGGAAAAGCGCTGCCTGCAGCGAAAAATGGACCGGAGCAGAAGGGCAACCAACCCGGATAACTATGCCGAGGACGGCACGATCCGGCGCGGTGTCAAGTTAACACATAATAAGTCCAAGCGATATCGGAGGAGCCAACAGGAACTGAAATATCTGCAGCACCGTCAGGCTGAAATACGAAAGCTCCAGCACATTCAACTGGCGAACCATTTGCTGTCCTTGGGTGATCATTTCTATGTGGAAAAAATGGAATGGTCTTCCCTGACGCACCGGGCAAAGAAGACCGTGATATCTGAAAAGACCGGAAAGCCCCAAAGCAAAAAGCGGTTTGGAAAGTCCATTGCCAACAAGGCACCCGCCATGCTGATCGAAATATTGCGGCAAAAATGCAAGTCTCTCGGGCTGTCGGACGTTGTAGAGATCAACCCGGCAGATATCAAAGCAAGCCAATATAATCATTTGACTGGTAAATATGTTAAAAAGTCTCTTTCCCGGCGTTGGAACGAAATGCAGGACGGTGAGCATCTCCAACGTGATCTCTATTCCGCCTTCCTGCTGCAGCATTATGACTCTATGTCAAAAGCTCTTGATCTCGATTCCCTTGCGCGGGACTATCCCGCCTTTGTGCAGTACCATCATCGGGAAATCGAGCGCCTGCACGCTCTCCCCAAAACACCCTCCAGTATGGGCATCCGCAGAAGCATTGCCTGACGCGAAGGCCAGGAAGACATAAAATGCCGGTGCCGTTCGCACCGGAGAAAACCGGTCGATTGTCCGTCCGGGGCTACCGTTAATGGCAGCGGAGGCTGCTTTGGTAGCAGAAGAGCTCGGGAAAATAGTCAGCGCGCAGCAGATCTTCGTGCTGCGAAAAGCTATCTACCGACTTACAGCGCATTCCACAAATCCGCACGCGGTGCTTTATGCACATTTGCCGTTGCGATCTGCAAGCGGTGCGCTGAGACAAAGCACGACGTACAGCCACTCCCCGGTGTGGTACCCGTTGCGATCTGCACGCGGTGCACTGAGACAAAGACCGTGCCGTTTGTGTTCACAAGCATATCGTTAGTTGCGATCCGCACAAATTGCGCTGAGAGAAGAAGCAAGCCGTTAAATACGTCAGTATTGAGAAGCTGATCTCCGATGCCAGGGAGGCCTATTATGAGGCCCAAAACAGCACAATCTTTCCACCCTCACGAAAGGACCCGGACGACCACGACCGGATACATTTACATTCTCACGAATCCCTCCTTCCCGCAATATGGGAAGCTCGGCTATGCCACGGATGTAAAGCAGCGGCTCGCGGAGCTGAACCGCAGCACGGCGGTCCCCTTTGCGTTCCGGGTGTACGCCACCTACGAGGTGGATTCCGCCCTCTCGGATAAAGAAGCTCCACTCCATTCTGGGCAAGCTGAACCCCGATTTGCGTTCTGCCGAAGAAGGAGTAAAGCCGCATCAGACATTCTGTCATCCCTGCAAACGTCAAATTATTCTACACAAGAGGTCCCCCATGCTGCCCGTAAACAAATCCGACTGGAAGCTGTTCCGCAAAAGGCTGCCGGAGTGGCAGGAGCGCTGCATGGAGCAGCTGGCCGAATCCTACGCGGCCCTGCTGGCCGGGCCCGGCAAGGCATCCGACAAGTTCTGGGAGCTGGAGAAGAGGCTTCGCAAGGACAAGAAGCGCGTCGGTGTCGTGGCCAATGTCAGCCGCTCCGAAATGTACTATAACCTGCTCTATCTGCTGGATGACAAGACCATCACGCTCGAGGACCTCGCAGGCTTCAGCCCCGACCTGCGGGAGCGGCTGGCCATGATTGCACGAGATCACTTTGTGTGAAGGCGTTTCCTTCCTAACACGCCTGCCGCATATAGACCCAATGCTCGAAGTAGAAGCTAAAAACTGTCCTTTAAATTACGGCGGGAAAACTGCGTAGGCTGTTGCGCATATTCGACTCGTCAGTCAGGCAGCGGAACGCATTATTACTCGTAACGCAGATTAATTTTGTAGAAAGACACAGCTGGCGCTCTGGATGAGCAGTCTGTTGCACAAAAGGCCGAACTGTGTAAGGCTTTAGAACAGCTCCTATGAAGCAATCAATAGAAAACCCATTTATGCAGGAGTGAACAGGGCCATGAAAAAATCATATATAAAGTGGTTCATAATCGGATTGTGCGCAATAATCGTCTTTGTCGTTGGCGTTCCCATCATTATCAATGAGTCCTATAAGGCCAACAGCGGGTATGTAACTTTGTGGACTGCTGCCGATGTGCTTTCTTATTATGGCGCAATTATCGCTTCCCTTGGTGCCGCAATCGGTGTATTTGCTTCTCTAAGGTACTCACACAAACAATATCGCGAGGACAAACGAAGAGATGTACTGCCATACTTCGCGATCAATATTCTCGGCAACAATCGGATAGATCCCTTTCTTTCAGCCCTATTTAGTGATGATGGCAAGCTTGAAGAAGGACAGGAAAATCGGACAAGGGACGATCTGACTTACAGAGAATTCATATTCAATGAGTGCTTTTTCGTTTTTGAAAATGGGACAATAAAATACACCAGAAAGCTCTCAGAAGAACAAGAAGATGCACGCAAAATGGGTATAACAATTCGTGGTAACGATGGAACCGAAATATGGAAAAACAATATAATATACATACCTATTAAGGCTGTAAATGTTGGAAATGGCTGCGCAATTAATACAACAATTACCATTCAAGCGATTGGTAACAAGAATATCACTGTAACCTCCATCCCAATTTCGATACCTGTTAAAGAAGAAATGTATGCAGGGTTGCTGTTTTACGATGATGAGAAACTTCTTGGAGAATATTCCTATATTATGCGATATTATGACATACATGGTAACCAGTATGAACACCAAAAGCCTATAAAAATGGAGCGCCGTGGTAAAGCATATCATGTTCAAGTCTCAGAGAATACATCCCACGCGCTAATCGCAAGGGAAAACACACCACAAATGCTTGACTGATTTCACTCTTTCCCCAGCGTAGGATTGCATCCGGACTTTATCTAGAAGCTAAATACCGATTTTAGCAAAATCTTCCACAAGACATTCATAAAATCGCAAAACCGGGACCGACTCTTTTGAGCCGGCCCCGGTCGCATTTTTCCCGTCAGATTCCGTTCATTTCCTGGAACAGGTAGCAGTAGGAATAGTTCCAGCGGGTCAGATAGAACGAGCCGTTAGAGTAGCGCAGGTAGGCATTGCCGAAGCCGAGACGGTTATACCAGTACGAGACGCTCGTGCCGGACGTGCTGATGCGCAGAGAGGAATTGCCGGACTTATAGAGGTAATACGTCGTCGTGCCGCTCTGGAAGCTGAAACAGCCGTTGGAGTAATCCCAGAGCATGCTCTCGGTCACGTCGGAGGTGATCCGGCCGTTTTCGATGGTGACGGCCTGCGCACCAATCGTCGTGCCGTCGTGCGTCATGGCATAGTAGCCGCCGTTGGCGTAGACCGTGAGGACGTAGCGGCCGCCGGACGTGAGCATGCTCACGGAGTCATAGGTCGCGGTCTTCACCGGCTCGGAGTAGCTGTCGCCGCAGGCGGAGCAGGTGTAGACGTAATTGCCGTTTTCCTCCGTGCGGACATAGCTGTGGCCCGTTGCCGGGATCTCCTCGGTGTAGCTTTCGCCGCAGGCGCAGGCATAAGTGCGGACGCCGGGCGTCGTGCACGTCGCTGCCGTGGTGACGGTGGCCGTGTAGGCATGGGCGTGGACCGTGACGGCATAGCGCACGCCGCCGATGACGGTGCGGGTCGCGCCCTCGGCCACGCCGGTGATCGTCACGTCATAGCCCGCAGGGACCGCGCGATAGAGCTGCCACCGCTCGTTCGCGTTCGCATTGCCGGGATAAGCGCCCGCAAACGTTGTGCTGTAGCGGTCGAGATAGGTATCGCTGAAGCGGATGGAGAAGGCGCTGCCGAGATCCGTGATCGTGAGGACCTGCGGCGCAGTGGTCAGCATCACGCTTGCAGAGCGGGTGCTCTCCGTGAGGTTCAGGTAACGGCCGTCCGCGCTCTGCACGGTGTAGCCGCCGGAGACCGCCGTGACGGTCCACAGGGCGTTCGACAGGTCGCCCGTCGTGCTGTAGGCCGCGCAGGTCAGGCCGCTCACAGTGCCCGCGCCATCCCAGGAGCTGTAATACGTTGAGGCCGTCGCCGTCAGCATCCGGTCACCGCTCACGAGGAGGAACGTCCCCTCGGCAAGCTCCGTCACCTGCTGATAGCCGCCGGAGAGCGCCTCGATCGTCGTCGCAGCGACGGCGGGATCGGCGGACTCCGTCACAGCGGCGTCCTCGGTGTGGAAGGTGTAGGTCTCGCCCGGCTGGAGCTTGACCTCGACCGTCGGCAGGATGGCCTCGGTGTAGGTATCGCCGCAGCGCGTGCAGGTGTAGATGCGGTCATTGCCGTCCTCGGTGCACTCATAGGAGTGGCCCAGCGCGCTGACGACATGGCCCGTGCGGCGGTCGCCGCAGTTCCTGCAGGTATAGGTCGTGTAGCCGTCTTCGGTACAGGTCGGAGCCGTCACGACGGCTTCGTAGTCATGTCCGAGCGCGGCCACCTCGTCCGCCGTGTAATGGTCGCCGCAGCGCTTGCAGGTATAGGTCGTGTAGCCCTTCTCCGTGCAGGTCGGAGCCGTCACGACGGCCTTGTAATCATGGCCGAGCGCGGCCACCTCGTCTGCCGTATAATGGTCGCCGCAGCGCTTGCAGGTATAGGTCGTGTAGCCCTTCTCCGTGCAGGTCGGGGACGTCACGACAGCCTTGTAGTCATGGCCGAGCGCGGCCACCTCGTCTGCCGTGTAATGCTCTCCGCAGCGCTTGCAGGTATAGGTCGTGTAGCCCTTCTCCGTGCAGGTCGGGGACGTCACAACGGCCGTGTAATCATGGCCGAGCGCAGGCGTCGTTTCGGTATAGGTGTCGCCGCAGACGGTGCAGGTATGGACGGTCTTGCCGCCCTCGGTGCAGGTTGCCTCGCTGCCGGAAACGGTGTAGGTATGGCCCGTGGCCGGGAGGGTCTCGGTGTAGCTGTTGCCGCAGCGCGTGCAGGTGTGCGTCACGAAGCCGTTTTCCGTACAGGTCGCAGGAACGGTGGTCTCCGCATAATCATGGCCGAGCGCAGCCACTTCGTTCGCCGTGTAATGGTCGCCGCAGGCGGTGCAGGTGTAGGTCGTATAGCCCTTCTCCGTGCACGTCGGAGCCGTCACAACGGCCGTGTAGCCGTGGCCGGTGGCCGGGGTCGTCTCGGTATAGGTGTCGCCGCAGGTCTCGCAGCGGTAGGTCGTCACGCCGTCCTCGGTGCAGGTCGGAGCGGTCCGGCTGACCTCCTGATAGCTGTGGACATGGTCGGCCTCGACCTCGATGACATAGCGGGTGCCGCCGATGACATAGTACGTCGTACCGGCGGCCACGCCGGTGAAGCGGACCTCCGTCATGGGGGCCGTACCGGTCTGGACCGTGCCGGAAGCGGCGGCGCGGGTGAACGTCGCGCCGTCATAGCTGCCCCAGGCGATCTCGGACAGCTGCCACCAGTAATTGCGCGCCGTCGTAAGGGCGACCTGGATGTAGCGGAAGCTCTCGACGGAGGACGGGACGGCGTAGGTCTTTGTCACAGCCGTGCTGCGGCTGCTCGTGAACGTGCCGATCGTCGTCCAGGTGCGGCCGTCGGACGAAAGCTGGACATTGGCGTTCGTGCAGTAGTCGCCGTGCGCCGGAGCACTGATCTGCACGGCGTCAAAGCGGACCTCCGCGCCAAGGTCGACACGGGCATACATGCCGGACGTCTGGCAGCTGGTGGACCAGTAGTAGGTGGAGGTGTCGCCGTCGATGAGATTGGAGGCGACGCAGTTGTAGCCGCCGTCCGTATAGCCGGGGACGGAGGCCGAGGCGCTGGCGGAATAGGACACCTTCGTGCCCGTGCCCTGCACCACGGTCAGCTCGCCGCGCGCGATGGCGGCGTCGCCCGTGTGGGTAAAGCTCTGCTCGCCCTCGAGCGTGTAGGCCTCGGTCGTCTTGCCGGTCTTGACGGAGACATATTCGCGCGGCAGAAGCTCGGAATGCTGCTCGCCGCAGCGCGTGCAGGTGTAGATCGTGTCGCCCGCGTCGTCCGCCGCGGCATAGTTGTGGCCGAGGGCGGGGACGGTCTCGGTGTAGCTGTCGCCGCAGTCAGCGCAGGTATAGGTCACGCTGCCCGCCTCCGTGCAGGTCGCAGCCGTCGAGGCAGTCTGACGGTAGTCGTGGCTCTGCGCGGGAGGATCGGTGTTGATGGAGCCGTCGGCGTTGAAGCCGCCGGGCACAACGGACGTGTCCATGCCGCTTGTGTAGGCGCCGTCCATGGCGAGGCCCATGGCGCGCAGCGGCAGGCGGATCTTCTTGGCTTCCTGCGTCTGCGTCTCTGCGCCGGGATAGTCGCTCCACATGCAGAACATGCCGCCGATCACGGAGGAGGCACTCAGGCTCGTGCCGCACACCTTATAATTGCTCCAGTTGGAGGCATAGGTATAACCATTGTCGAAGTTATCGCTCTTGCCAAGGACATAGTAGAAGTCGCCCGTCGTATTGATGATACGGAAGCCATCCGAGGCAAGGTTGGCCGCCGTGCGGGGCGTATAGCCGCTCCAGCCGCCGGACCAGTAGCACACGACGATGTCGCGGTCGAACGTGTAGGTCGTCGAGCCGACCGAGGCGCTCATCTTGTTGGCAAACTCGATGCCGTCATTAAAGGCGATGGGCGTCATGCCCGCCTGCTTGACCATGGCGGCAAGCTCGTTGACATATTTGATGAAGTAGCCATACTTGCCGCTGTTCTGCAGGCTGCCGAAGCCCATGGAGCCGCTCGTGTAGCGGTCGTTGGCGTATTCATCCGCGCCGAAGTTGAAATAGCGGCAGCCCTTGCCCGCAAAGTAATCGACATACTTCTGCAGGAAGGCCTGCGAAAACCGGACGGCCGTGTCGTTCGTCACGTCGATGGTGCGGCTCGAGCCGTTGTAGCTGCAGTTCGTCCCCGTCAGAGAGGACGCGGCATACAGCACCGCGTCCATGTGGCCCGGGCTGTTCAGCAGCGGAATGATCTCGATGCCGGCTTTCTTGGCCGTGGCAAAGAACTCGTCCATCTCACTTTCCGTCCACTCGCCCGAAGATGCCGTCGTGTAGGCGTTGTTGCCCGCGCGGATAGCCGAGGCGACCGCGTTGCTGGAATACGTCTTGCCGCCCACGGTGAGCGACATGTCGTCCAGCAGGAAGCGCATACCGTCATTGCCCACCGCGAGCATGACGTGTGTATAGCCGTCCGCCTTTGCCTCATAGAGGAAGGCCTTGACCCAATCTGCCGAAAAATACTTTCGGCCGCTGTCCAGCATGGCGATCTTCAGATAATCGCTGCCGGAAGCAAACGCCACCGTCGGCAGCATGCACAGCAGCATGCAGACCGTCAGCAGCAGCGCTAACAGTTTCTTTCCCGCTTTCAATGGTTTCTCCTCCTGTATCATGTCTCTGTTCGGCGATGCCGAATCCTGATTTGATCATACACGAGACATTCTCATTTGTCAACAGGCAGTTCTTTTAGCATAATTTCAAGTTAACTCACTTTATTCTGACTCATGATAGACCACATTCCTGATTATCTCATTTCTGGCTGCATGATTTTATTCACGCCGGCACATCTCGTTACGATACGGAATGTGACGTAAAATTCCGGCGATTTGTTTCGTCCGATGAAGTTGGCGGCGGGTTTTCTGACGAATTTTTCCACCCGCTCTGCAGAGGAATTTTTGAAAATTTTGTTGACATTTTTGCGCGATCCGTCATAATGGAAGCAGAAGCATACCGTTCTCACCGCCGTGCTCCCCTGCTGTGGTGCACCAGTGCTCTCCTTCCGTTGAATGCCCCTGTACAGGGCGCTCGATGAGCGCCGCTGCAGACGCAATTGGCGCATACCATGCAGCGGAAACCTGTTCATATCGGCAGTGCCGGGCCCGGCTGTCCGCTCCCCTACAGCAGATAACCAAATCGGGAGCCGTTCCATCTCGGACGGCTCCCGATTTTATGACTTGTTTTTCATTGAAAAATACGATAGAATGGAGAAAACGGAAAAAGGGAGATGCAGAACATGCAACACGACCCGCGCTGCGGTGCGATCCTCTGCGCGGCGGAAGAGGAGCTTGCGCCCTTCCTGCCCCATCTGGCGGAGGAGCAGCGCCTTTCGCGCGCCATGCTCACGCTGCACATCGGCCGGATCGGCGACCTGCAGATGGTGCTCGCCGCGACCGGCATGTGCAAGGTCAACGCGGCACTGGCCGTGCAGACCGTGCTCGACACCGTCTCGCCGGATTTCGTTCTCAACGCCGGGACGGCGGGCGGCATGTCCCCCGCGCTCGGCCTGTTCGAAACGGCCGTAACGACGGAATGCGCCTATCATGACGTGGCAGAGGCGATCCTGACGGAGTCGCACCCCCATCTGCCGTCCGTGTGGTTTGCCTCCGATCCCGATCTGCTCGCAGCCTGCAGGCGTGCCGCAGAAAGGGCCCCCGGCCGCGTCCACTTCGGCAGGACGGTGACGGGCGAAGCCTTCATCACGGACGAGGGCCGCGCAGAGATCAATGCGCGCTTTGCCCCGCTGACGGTCGACATGGAGACAGCCGCCATGGCGCATGTGTGTTATGTAAACCGCGTTCCCTTTGCAGCCATCCGCTCCGTGACGGACACGGCGGACCACAGCGGCATCGGGACGTTTGAGGAAAACTGCGCCCGCGCCTCAGCCGTTTCGGCCACGCTGGTGCTGGACGTCCTGCGGGAGCTGACCCGTTAATTCTCTTTAGGCTCCGGCTTCTCGTAATGCGGTGCATGCTCCTCCTTCTGCACCTGCAGCAGGAGCTCCTCGCGGGCAAGGATGCGGTTGAGCTTATCGTGCAGTGCTTCGATCATAATCTCCGTCTTCAGATTGACCTTATAGTCATTCTCCGCACGCGCGCGGTCCTTTTCCTCCTGCCGGTTCTGGCTCATCATAATAAGCGGAGCCTGAATGGCAGCCACGCAGGACAGCACCAGATTCAGCAGAATGAACGGATAGGGGTCGAATGCCTTTGCAGCCAGCAGGACATTGAGGATCATCCACGCCAGCAGTACGCCCGTGAACGAAAAAATGAATGCCCAGCTTCCGGCAAATTTTGCGATGCTGTCCGCCGCGCGCTGACCGAGCGAGGTCAGCTTGCCGGACTCCTTCTCCGGGTTCACAGAAACGCGGCTCGAGGCCAGCAGGTTCAGGATCTCCTCGTCCGTCATATCGTGGCGGACATCCGCAAGGATCTCGCTGATGAGTTTTTTGTTTTCTTTCATAAGAACTCCTTTCCAGAGTGCGGCGCTGCCAAACGGTGCGCTGCGGCTATCGTTATTCTGAAAAAAATATTTCGAATGTGAGGGTTTTGACCATGGCAGAACAGAGTATTCAGCTCACGAAGCTCGCCTCGTGCGCGGGCTGCGGCGCAAAGGTCGGTGCGGGCGTACTGGCGCAGCTTCTGGGCGGCCTGAAGGTCCACAGCGATCCCCGGCTGCTTGTCGGCTTTGACAAGAGCGACGACGCCTCCGTCTATCAGGTCACGGACGAGCTGGCGCTCGTGCAGACCGTGGACTTCTTCCCGCCGATCGCGGACGATCCGTATCTCTTCGGGCAGATCGCCGCGACGAACGCGCTTTCGGACGTCTACGCCATGGGCGGCGAGCCGAAGCTGGCGCTGAACCTGCTGTGCATCCCGGAATCCATGCCGAAGGAAGCCGTGCACCAGCTGCTGCGCGGCGGCTATGACAAGGCCTATGAGGCGGGCGTCATCATCACGGGCGGCCACAGCATCCTCGATCCGGAACCGAAATACGGCCTGGCCGTCACGGGCTTCGTGCATCCAAAAAAGCTGCTGACCAACTCCGCTGCCCGCCCCGGCGACGTGCTGCTGCTGACGAAGCCCCTCGGCATCGGCGTGCTCACAACGGCCGCAAAGGCCGGGCTGGCATCGCCGGAGGCCATGGCGCTGGCGCACCGCCTGATGACGACGCTGAACAAGGCCGCGCGCGACTGCATGGTGCGCTATGCCGTGCACGCCTGCACGGATGTGACGGGCTTCGGTCTGCTGGGCCATGCCTTTGAGATGGCGCAGGGCAGCGACACGCACCTGACGCTCTTCCCCGGTGAGATCGACCTGATCCCCGAAGCGCTGGAGCTTGCGCGCGACGGCATCCTGCCCGCCGGAATGTACCGCAACCGGCACTATGCCGAGGCGGCCGTCGATCCCGGCAGCACGGAGCTTGCCGTGCAGGACATGCTCTATGATCCGCAGACATCCGGCGGCCTGCTCATCGCCGCTGCGCCGGAGGACGCCGATGCCCTGCTGCGCGAGCTGCGCGGGGCCGTGCCGAGCGCGCAGCGCATCGGCGTGGTCGAAGCATATCAGGGCGGCCCGAGGATCAGCCTGCGCTGATCGCCCGCAGGGCCGCAACGGCGGCGTCGACGTCCTGCTCGGTATTCGCAAAGCCGAGCGAGAAGCGGATGGTCCCCTGCGGGAACGTCCCGAGGGAACGGTGCGCCGCAGGGGCGCAGTGCAGGCCGCAGCGCGTCAGGATGCCGAACTCCTGCTCCAGCCGGAACGCCGCCTCGGCGTTGTCCCGGCCCGGCAGGTCCACGGAGATGACGCCCACGCGGCGGCCGGGCTCCCGTGTGCCGCACAGGCGGACGCCAGAAAGCGGCGCGATGCCGTCCAGAAAGCGCTCGCACAGCGCCAGCTCATGGCGGCGAAGGCGCTCGACGCCCTGCTGCTCCACAAAGGCCAGCGCAGCGCGCAGACCGTAGATGCCAGGCAGATTCGGCGTGCCGGATTCCAGCCGGTCCGGCAGATACGGCGGCAGCAGCTCACTGTCCGAGGCGCTGCCGGTCCCGCCCGCCACGAGCGGCGTGAGACTGGCGGCAAGCTCGTCCGTCAGCAGCAGCGCGCCGATGCCGCTCGGGCCGAGCAGGCCCTTGTGCCCCGGCACGGCCAGCGCCGAAAGGCGGAGCGCCGCAAAGTCGATGGGATAGTGCCCTGCCGTCTGCGCGCCGTCCAGCAGGAAAAAGCATCCGTGCCGCGCGCAGGCCGCCCCGACGGCGGCCGCATCCTGCACACTGCCGCAGACGTTGGACGCATGCGCCAGCACAAAAAGGCGCGTGTTGGGCCGGAACAGGCCCTCGAGCGCGCCGTGCTGCAGAAAGCCCTCGCTGTCGCAGGGAATGCGGTCAAATTCCACGCCCCCGAGCTGCTGCAGCGGCCGCATGACGGCGTTGTGCTCCATCCCGCTGACGATGCAGTGGTCGCCGGGGCGCAGGAGCCCCTTGATGACGAGATTCAGGCCGAACGTCGCGCCCGGCGTCAGAACGACATGGGTCGCAGGCTCCGGAAAATGAAACAGCCGCGCGAGCACCTCGCGCAGAGCCAGCGTTTCCAGCCCGGCCTCCTGCGCGCGGCCGTAGACGGAGCGATTGATCGTCGCGCCCACACAGTCGAGGTAGCGCTTCATGCTGTCGCTGACCCCGGCGGGCTTCGGGAACGACGTCGCGGCGTTGTCGAGATAGATGCTCTGCAAAACAGGACCCCTCTTTTCTGTTCAAATTCAGGGCAATGTGGTGTTGTCCTAGTATATCATATCCGGCGCGGTTTGTCACGCGCGTTTGGGAGGCAGGATCATGCTCGAGATCAACCTGAAGCAGCTGGAATCCTTTGTGGCCACCGTGGAGCATTCCGGCTTTACGGCGGCGGCCGCTGCGCTGTATCTGACGCAGTCGACCGTCAGCGCCCATGTCAGCGCGCTGGAGCAGACGCTTGGTGTGCCGCTGCTTGTGCGCGGCGCGCGCAGGCCCGTCACGCTGACCCCGGAGGGGCAGAACGTCTATGCCCAGGCGCGTGAGATCCTGAACCGCTGCGAGCGCCTGCAGGCCCTCGGTCCGGCTGAGCAGCCGCCGCTGCGGCTCGGAGCCTCCACCGCGCCGGGGCAGGGTCTGCTGCCGGAGCTGCTGACGGGCTTCCTGCAGCGCTGCCCGGACAGCCGCTATGTCCTGCTGCGCGGGGACAGTGCGCGCATCCACAGCCTGATGCTCGATTCGCGCGTCCACCTCGGCTTTGTCGGCGCGGCCATGGACCCGCGGCGCTTTGTCTATCACCCGATCGCAAACGACCGCCTCGTGCTCATCGCGCCGAACCGCGAGCCCTATCCCACGCTCCGGCGGCAGGGTGTTTCCGGCCTGACGCTTCTGACGGAGCAGCCGCTCATCCGGCGCGAACCGGCCTCCGGCACGCGGCAGTCGCTGGAGGACTACCTGCGCCGCAGCGGCATCCCTGCCGACCGCCTGCACCCCGTGGCAGAGATCGACACGCCGGAGGACGTGAAGGCCGCCGTGCAGCGCGGGCTGGGCGTTGCGGTCATTTCGGCGCTTGCCGTGCAGGAGGAGCTGGCCGCAGGGAAGCTCCTGTCATTCGATCTGGACCGCAGCGGCGTGTTCCGCCGCATCTATCTGGCTTGGCCGGCCGACTGCCCCCTCACGGCCGCCGAGCGCCGCTTTGCGGACTATGTGCTCTCCCACGCCGAAGGGGAATGATGCAGCTGCAGGCATCGCAGCAGCGATTCGGCGGCTCAAGGCTCCCGGGTTTGTCATTGCGAGGAGGCGCAGCCGACGTGGCAATCTCGGGAAGGCAGCTGCGATTTCGCCGATGGCTTTCCCACATTCCGACCGGGTACTGCGAGATTGCACCCCAAGGGCACTTCCTCGCGCTTCGCGCTCAGGGCGCCACGTCGGCCTTCGGCCTCC
>NZ_JBBMFF010000203.1:0-3761 GCF_040096185.1 Faecousia intestinalis
TCGTTTTGCCTGTGCCGCCTTTCTGATTGCAGATAGCAATGGTTTTACAGTTTGGCATTTCGCTTTTCCTCCTTCTTGTTAGCTTTGCCTTATCCGCAGCAAACGGATATTTCAGAATGGTTTGGAATCGCTCCTTGCTTTCCGTGATAACCCTTGTGGGCAGGAAGTTCGTGGCGCACCTTCATCCGGCTGGGGCTTTCGCCCCCGATCAGGAATGTACCTGTTGAATGTGTATTCGATTTTCAAGGTTCGTGAGGGCGTTTGTTTTGTCCCTCAATAGGTAGCCAGCGAGAAGGCCCATTTTTTAACCCCCTGAGCGAAAAAATTTCAAAAATTTTTTGGAGCACGAAAAAAGCCGCTGATTTCGTAGTGAAACCAGCGGCTTGATTTACGGTGTGTTCAGCTGAAAATGGTCAAAAAAACTTCATGCCTGAGCACCGCGCCACGGAAATGCGCAAATGCCGGCACATGAAGTTTTTGTGCATCATTTCCGGTTGCCCCACAGGGGCGAGGAAATGGCACATTTCTTATTTTTGCCATGCTTTTGCATGGCAAAAATAACGGTCACACAATCCTGACGGACTGTGTGACCGTATTTATATCAGTTGTTTTGCCTACGCTGTTTGCGTCAACTTCTTATTGGCGCTGTTCGCGGATGGCAGCCTGTGCAGCAGCGAGGCGGGCGATGGGGACACGGAACGGGCTGCAAGAGACGTAGTTCAGGCCGACATTATGGCAGAACTCGACGGAAGCGGGATCGCCGCCGTGCTCGCCGCAGATACCGAGCTTGATGTGCGGGCGGGTGGCGCGGCCCATTTCAGCAGCCATCTTCACGAGCTTGCCGACGCCCTTCTGGTCGAGGTGGGCGAACGGATCGGACTCGTAGATCTTGTGGTCGTAGTAGGAGTCGAGGAACTTGCCTGCGTCGTCGCGGCTGAAGCCGAACGTCATCTGGGTCAGGTCGTTCGTGCCGAAGGAGAAGAACTCGGCCTCGGTGGCGATCTCGTCCGCGGTCAGAGCGGCGCGCGGGATCTCGATCATGGTGCCGACGGTGTACTTCATCTCGACACCGGCCTCTTCGATCAGGCGGTCAGCCGTAGCGGTGACGACGTCCTTGACGAACTTCAGCTCCTTGACCTCGCCGACCAGCGGGATCATGATCTCCGGCTCGATGCGGTACCAGGAGAACTCCTTGTTGACCTTGATAGCGGCATTGATGACGGCGGTGGTCTGCATCTCGGCGATCTCCGGATAGGTGACAGCCAGACGGCAGCCGCGGTGGCCCATCATCGGGTTGAACTCATGCAGGGAGGCGATGACATCCTTGAGCTCGGCGACGCTGACGTGCAGCTCTTCGGCGATCTCGGCGATGTCCTCTTCCTTCGTCGGCAGGAACTCGTGCAGAGGGGGATCCAGGAAGCGGATGGTCATCGGACGGCCCTTGAGCTCGCGATACATCGCTTCGAAGTCGCCCTGCTGATACGGCAGGATCTTGGCCAGAGCTTCCTTGCGGGCCTCGACCGTCTTGGCGACGATCATCTCGCGCATGGCCTTGATACGGGTGGCCTCAAAGAACATGTGCTCCGTGCGGCACAGGCCGATGCCTTCTGCGCCGAACTTCACGGCCTGCGCAGTGTCGCGGGGGTTATCGGCGTTCGTGCGGACGCGCAGAACGCGGAAGCTGTCGGCCCACTTCATGAAGCGGTCAAAGTTGCCGCTGATGGTGGCCTCGACGGTCTTGACGGCGCAGCCGTAGATGTTGCCGGTGGAGCCGTCGATGGAGATCCAGTCGCCCTCGTGGTAATCCTTGCCGGCGAGGGTGAAGTACTTCTCTTCCTCGTGCATGGTGATCTCACCGCAGCCGGAGACGCAGCAGGTGCCCATGCCGCGCGCGACGACGGCAGCGTGGGACGTCATGCCGCCGCGGACGGTCAGGATGCCCTGTGCGGCAGCCATGCCCTCGATGTCCTCGGGGCTGGTCTCAAGACGGACGAGAACGACCTTTTCACCGTTGGCGGCCCAGGACTTTGCGTCCTCGGCGGAGAAGACGACACGGCCGCAGGCAGCGCCCGGAGAGGCGGCCAGGCCCTTGCCGACGACCTCGGCGGCCTTCAGCGCGGCGGCGTCGAACTGCGGGTGCAGCAGGGAATCGAGCTGCTTCGGCTCCACGCGCATGACGGCCTCTTCGCGGGAGATCATGCCCTCGTCGACGAGGTCGCAGGCGATCTTCAGCGCGGCGGCAGCGGTGCGCTTGCCGTTACGGGTCTGCAGCATATAGAGCTTGCCGTTCTCGATGGTGAACTCCATATCCTGCATGTCGCGGTAGTGGTTCTCGAGGCGGGTGGCGATGTCGACGAACTGGTCGTAGACAGCGGGCATCTCCTCATGCAGCTTGGAGATCTTGCTCGGCGTGCGGATACCGGCGACGACATCTTCGCCCTGGGCGTTGATGAGGTATTCGCCGAACAGCGCCTTCTCACCGGTGGCCGGATCGCGCGTGAAGGCGACGCCGGTGCCGGACTTGTCGTTCAGGTTGCCGAAGACCATCGGCTGCACGTTGACGGCGGTGCCCCAGGAGTAGGGGATGTCGTTCATGCGGCGATAGACGTTGGCGCGGGGGTTATCCCAGGAGCGGAAGACGGCCTTGATGGCCTCCATGAGCTGGACCGCCGGATCGGTCGGGAAGTCCTCGCCCTTTTCTTCCTTATAGTGAGCCTTGAACAGGTCAACGAGCTTCTTCATGTCGTCGGCGTCGAGGTCGATGTCGTTCTTGACGCCCTTGGCGGCCTTGACTTCGTCGATGATGACCTCGAATGTCTTCTTGGACAGCTCCATGACGACGTCGGAGAACATCTGGATAAAGCGGCGATAGGAATCGTAAACAAAGCGGGTAAACGCAGGCGTGGGGTTACCGGCGATGAGACCGGCGGCGACCTCGTCGTTCAGGCCGAGGTTCAGGATGGTGTCCATCATGCCGGGCATGGAGGCGCGGGCGCCGGAACGGACGGAGACGAGCAGCGGGTTCTTGGCGTCGCCGAACTTCTTGCCGTTGATCTTCTCGATGCGGGCGAGAGCCTCGTAGACCTGCGCCTTGATCTCGTCGTTGATGTTGCGGTCGTCCTCATAATACTTCGTGCAGGCTTCCGTGGAGATGGTGAAGCCCTGCGGGACAGGCATGCCGAGATTCGTCATCTCTGCCAGGTTTGCGCCCTTGCCGCCGAGCAGCTCACGCATGGAGCCGTTACCCTCGGAGAACAGGTAAACATATTTGTGCATACTGTTGATAAACCCCTTTCGTGTCTTGGAAACGGTCACTCGCAGCCGTTTCGAATCGTTTTCTAGTTCTATTCATTCGGATACTTGAACAATATAACACAATTCGCAGGGTTTTTCAATGAATTTCAAAAGAAAAAACCGAAAAAGGCCAATGAAAATATTTTCAGACAGAAAAACGGCGCAAAACCGTCATTTTGCCAGAAAAAACCCGCTGCGCTCCTCCCAAAACGCAGCGGGTTTGGAATTGGTTTTTCAGGAACGGGACATGGGGCAAGCTGAAAATGGAGAGTGGAAAGCTACGCGAGGCCGCCGACCATGTGTTGTAGTTGCGGGGGAGCGGACAGCCGTGCCCGGCACTGCACCGGCGAAACGAACGGACCATCGTTGAAATGGCAAATGCCTCCGAATTGTCATTGCGAGGAGCGAAGCGACGTGGCAATCTCGGGAAGGCACTCGCAGTCCGTACAGGCTGCCGTGAAAACGTA
>NZ_JBBMFF010000204.1:0-21233 GCF_040096185.1 Faecousia intestinalis
CCAATTAACAACCGTCAGGGAATTGTAATTGATGGTGAAGGTTCAAAGGTTATTTGCAAAGACTAATTTGAAAATTCCAGTTTGTCGAACTGAATATAAGGATGATCCGTCTGCGGTATGGGAGCAACCCCATACCGTAGATACATACTTGGAACTTGACGGTAGAAAAAGTCACAATATCGTCGTATAGGATTCTTAAATCAGAATGACAAATCGGAATTTGTGGAGGTAAGGATGATAGTACCTGTAGATGAAACAAATCTTCTTCAAGCCGCAACCATCCATTCAATATCCTGGAAGGAATCGCATCGTGCATTTTGTGCTCCTGATTTCATAGAAACACATACGCCAGATCGGCAACGGGAGTATTTGAGAAACAAGATGAGCAGCGGAACAAAGCTCTATATGCTTGTAGAAGAAAAACCAATAGGGGTTGTTTCTGTAACAAAGGGTTTAATAGAGGATCTTTATATTCTTCCAGATATGCAAAACATGGGGCTTGGAACGAAATTGTTACTATACGCAGTAGGCCAATGTACGGATACCCCTACGCTGTGGATTCTTGAGAATAATATAAATGCTGAGAGACTCTATCGTCGAATAGGCTTTAAGGAGACAGGGAGAAAGAACGCAATAACAAATAAACTTGATGAGATTGAGTTCGCATTGACATAAATTCGCAGTTTGTGAGGATAAATCTATGAGCAAGACAGAGAATGTCGAACTGACAGTATTATGCTTAATCGAAGACGGCGATAAGATACTGCTTCAAAACAGAGTAAAGAAAGACTGGCGAGGCTACGCACTGCCGGGCGGGCATGTGGAACCCGGAGAATCTTTTGTGGATGCGGTGATCCGCGAGATGAAGGAAGAAACCGGTCTAACGATCCTTAATCCGAGATTGGTTGGAGTCAAACAATTTCCCTTAGAGAATGGAAGGTATGTTGTCCTGTTGTTTAAGGCAACACAGTGGTCGGGTGATCTTATCTCATCAGAGGAAGGCCAAATGGAATGGATCAAGTACAGTGACCTTTCTGTAGTAAAAACCGTGGATGATTTTGATGATCTTCTGAAAGTGATGAACACGCCGGAGCTGACAGAATTTCAGTATTTGGTTTCGGGAGACGAATGGACTGTATCAATCAGATAAATCGGGATTTGGAGGTGTGATTGATGAGAATTGTAGAAGTTACAGAAAACAAAAAACAATATCTTGATTTGCTCCTGCTGGCGGATGAGCAGGAAGATATGGTTGACCGTTATCTCTATAATGGTAAAATGTATGTTCTTGATGATGACGGAGTGAAATGCGAGTGTGTCGTAACGGACGAAGGGAATGGAATACTTGAAATTAAGAATATCGCTACAGTTCCCCCATTTCAGCGAAAAGGCTATGCCAAAGCGCTGATTGAATTTCTTGTTGAAAAATACCGCAGACAATTTTCGATACTGCAAGTTGGAACCGGCGACAGCCCGTTGACGATACCCTTTTATGAAAAATGTGGCTTTGTACGCTCGCATACCGTGCCAAATTTCTTTACGGATCATTATGATCACCCGATATATGAGTGTGGTGTACACCTTGTAGATATGGTGTATTTGCAAAGACCTCTATAAAACAAATTCCCATTTGCCGAACTGAATATAGCGTACATAGCCGCTTGGTTTTCAAAAGAAATCAGGCGGCTATTTCTATTTTGAAGGAGGTGTTCGCTATGAACGAAACAGATTACAACGCTCGTCTTTTGTAGGCGAAGATGAAATCTTTCGGTATTATTGTATTGACCGATCAATTCGGCCCGGCGGGAAGACCGCCGCTTTTTTACCTGCCCCCTTCCAATCTCGGTCCTTTCGCGATATAATATCACTTCATGAAAAAAACGAAGATACAGGGAGACGGAAAAATGCAGTTGCGGGAATATCGCCCGGCTGACTGCCAGCGTCTAGAGATGCTGTTCCTTGCGGCAGACGAACGCGGCGTGGGTCTTGGCAGGCAGATGCTGGAATGTGCTGTGCGGCATTACGGCGTCCGGAAGCTGACGGTCAACGCGCAGACGGTCGGCTTTTATGAGCACACGGACCTTTCCGCCTGAAAGCGGACGGAATGGATGAAGCGGGCGAGCGATTCCCGCTGCAGTATATGAGAAGAAACCGGAGTAAAAAAACATGATCGATAAGATGCTGATCCGTGGAGCAAAGGTCCACAACCTGAAAAATATTGACGTCGATATTCCACTTGGAAAAATCGTCGGGATCGCAGGCGTGTCCGGGTCCGGCAAGTCTTCGCTGGCGCTGGGCGTGTTGTATGCCGAAGGCTCGCGCCGCTATCTCGAGGCCCTGTCCACCTATACCCGCCGCCGCATGACGCAGGCATCGCGGGCCAGCGTGGACGAGGTGCTGTATGTACCTGCCGCACTGGCCCTGCACCAGCGCCCCGGCGTGCCGGGCATTCGCAGCACGTTCGGCACGGGAACGGAGCTTCTGAACAGTCTGCGCCTGATGTATTCCCGCCTTGCCAGCCACCGCTGCCCGAATGGCCATTATCTGGCCCCTTCGCTGCTCGTCGCGGCCGGGAAGGAGCTCGTCTGCCCGGCGTGCGGCGTGCATTTTTATGCTCCGTCTGCCGAGGAGCTGGCATTCAACTCGCAGGGCGCGTGCCAGAAGTGCGGCGGCACGGGCATGGTGCACACCGTTGATATGGCGACGCTTGTGCCGGATGAGTCCCTGACCATCGACGAGGGTGCGGTTGCCCCGTGGAACAGCCTGATGTGGTCCCTAATGACGGATATCTGCCGCGAGATGGGCGTGCGCACGGATGTGCCGTTCCGCGAACTGACGGAGCGGGAGAAGGACATCGTGTTCCACGGCCCGGCGGAGAAAAAGCACATTTTCTATCACAATAAGAATACCGGGCAGGCCGGTGATCTGGATTTTACCTACTTCAACGCCGTTTACACCGTAGAAAATGCTCTTTCCAAGGTCAAGGACGAAAAGGGCATGAAGCGAGTGGAAAAGTTTTTGAAAGAGGATGTCTGCCCGGATTGTCACGGCACGCGCCTGTCGAGCGCGGCCCGCGCGCCGAGGCTGCGGGGTATTTCTCTGGATGAGGCCTGTACCATGTCGCTGACACAGCTCGTCGAGTGGGTAAAGAGTGTGCCTTCCGGCCTGCCGGAGGAGATGCGCCCAATGGCTGAGAGTATTTGCGAAGCATTCCAAAGCACGGCCAAGCGCCTGATGGACCTCGGACTGGGCTATCTGACGCTGGACCGCTCGGCGTCGACGCTCTCGACCGGTGAGCGCCAGCGGATGCAGCTGGCCCGCGCAGTGCGCAACCGCACGACCGGCGTCCTCTATGTGCTTGACGAGCCGTCCATCGGCCTGCACCCGTCGAATATCGTGGGCCTGACCGGTGTGATGCACGATCTGGTCGCCGACGGCAACTCCGTCATTCTGGTCGATCATGATACGCAGATCCTGAAAGAAGCCGACTGGATTGTCGAGATGGGCCCGGAGGCGGGCGCAAAGGGCGGCTATGTCATCGCACAGGGGGCGATCCCTGCAATCGAGGCCAACTCCGCCTCTCAGATCGGACCTTTTCTTGCCGGAACGGCAGAGACAAAGCTGCGCTGCTGTACTGAAAAAGAGGCGCTTTTTGCAAACGGGACGATCCATCTTTCCACCGATTCCATCCATACCGTCAAGCCGCTGGAGGTGGATATCCCCAAGGGGCGCCTCACCGTTGTGTCTGGCGTGTCCGGCTCCGGCAAGACGACCATGGTGCTCGAGAGCCTGATCCCCGCGCTGGAGGCAACCATCGCTGGCAGTGCACTGCCAGCGCATATCCGCACCGTTTCGGCCGACGGCATCGCGCATGTCAAGCTCATCGACGCGACGCCGATCGGCATCAACGTCCGCTCGACGGTCGCGACCTATGCGGGCGCGCATGACGAGCTGCGCAAGCTCTATGCCAAATCTCCGGACGCGAAGGCGCGCGGCTATAAGGCAGGCGATTTCTCCTACAATACCGGCTCCCTGCGTTGCCCCGGCTGCGACGGCACCGGCATCGTCAGTCTGGACGTGCAGTTCCTGCCGGATGTGGACATTCCCTGTCCGGACTGCCATGGCTCACGCTATGCCAGAGCGGCCGAAGCGGTCCGCCTGACGAACGGTGCGGGGGAGAGTGCTTCGCTTCCGGAGCTGATGGATATGGACGTGAATTCCGCGCTGGAATTCTGCCGGGACCGGAAGACCGTCAGCCAGAGACTGGCCGTTCTCCGGCAGCTGGGCCTCGGCTACCTGACGCTGGGCGAGGAAACGCCGAGCCTGTCCGGCGGCGAGGCACAGCGGCTTAAGCTCGCCAGCGAGATCGGCAGGACGCAGACGGACTCCGTCTTTGTGTTCGATGAGCCGTCCATCGGCCTGCATCCGCTGGATGTTCGCGTGCTGCTCGGTGTTTTTCAGGCGCTGCTGGACAACGGCGCGACCGTCATCGTCATCGAGCATGACCTTGACGTGATCCGAAACGCCGACTATGTCATCGATATGGGCCCCGGCGGCGGAGACGCGGGCGGCCGGATCGTCGCCAGCGGCACACCGCAGGAGATCCGGGAAAATCAGGCCAGCATCACGGGGCGGTATCTCTGACCGCGTTTCCCCGTCTTCAGGCGCTCCGGACCGGAAATGCACGGACCAAATTGCCGCGCCGGTTGAAAAAACGGTCGAACTATGCTATACTCTTTTTATCTTTGTCCAAAAGCAGGGTGACTTTTTTGAAGATCAATGTCCTTTCCTATCTGGAGGCTTCCGCAGCGCGTGTCCCCGACCGGGTCTGCTGGGCAGATGCTGCGTCTGCCTTGACCTACCGCGAGGCGTGGACGGCAGTATGCGAAATGGGAGCAGCACTCTCCGTGCGGCTTTCGACCGTCAACGCACCTGTCTGCGTGCTGCTTCGCCATGACGTGACGGACCTTCTGGCATTTTTCTCCATCGTATACAGCGGAAATTTCTATGTTCCCATCGATCCGGCGCTCCCGGCTGTCAGGCTCCGGAGCATGCTGGAGACGCTGTGCCCTGCGGCCATTCTGACCGCCGGGAACGATATTGATGCAGAGCTGACGCAGGATATCCCGGTCATTTCCCAGCAGGAGCTGCACACGGAAGCGCCTATCCCATCCGCCGCGGCGCCGTGGAAGCAGCATAAGGATACCGATCTTTTATACGTTATTTTCACCTCCGGCTCCACCGGCGAGCCGAAGGGCGTTTCCATCTGTCACCGCTCGGTGATCGACATGGTGGAGCAGTTTATGCGTGCCTTCGACTTTGCCGACGGCGCTGTCTGGGGCAATCAGGCACCGTTTGACTTTGATGTCTCTGTCAAGGATATCTTCCTCTCGCTTCGTGTCGGCGCGCGGCTTGAGATTCTGGAGAAGAAGCTGTTTTCCTTCCCAAAGCTGCTTCTCGAGCGGCTCAACGAACGCAGCGTAGACACGATCATCTGGGCGGTGCCCGCACTGAAGATCCTTGCCCGCCTTCATGCCTTCCAGACGCTGCGCCCGCTGTATCTGAAAAATATCATGTTCTCGGGCGAGGTCATGCCGCCGAAGACGCTGCAATACTGGATGCAGGCCGTCCCGCAGGCGCGGTTCGTGAACCTCTATGGTCCAACGGAGATCACCTGCAACTGTACTTACCATATTGTGCAGAGCGCGGACGAGGTGCTGCAGGAGGTCCCGATCGGCAGGCCGTTTGCCAACTGCGATGTATTCCTGCTCGACGGCGGCGAGCCTGTCCGGGAGGAAGGGCGGACCGGCGAGATCTGCGTGACGGGAAGCTGCCTTTCCCTTGGTTATTACAACCGTCCACAGCTCTCCGCCCAGGCCTTTGTGCAGAATCCGCTGAATCCCCGGTTCCGTGAGCCGATGTACCGCACGGGCGATCTCGGCGTGTGGAAAAACGGGTCCCTGCTCTTTGCGGGAAGGAAGGACACGCAGATCAAATTCATGGGACATCGTATCGAGATGTCCGAGATCGAGCTGTGCGCCAACGCTGCTGAGGGCGTGGAGGCATCCGCCTGCGTTTTCGTCGACGAGCGGCTGACGCTGTTTTATACGGGCGAGGCAGGGGAAAAGGCCCTGCTTGCCAGACTGCGGGACAGGCTCCCCAAATATATGCTTCCGAGCGTATGCCGCCGACTGGAGCGCTTTCCCCAGAATCGCACGGGAAAGATCGACCGGCGGGCGCTGCTGATTTTGTCGAAAGAGGATTGATACCATGAACGAGCTTTATCAAGTGTTGGACGGACTTCATCTGAATGTTGATTTTCATAACGAAAAGCGGCTCATCGACGACGGGCTTCTGGAGTCTCTGGATATCGTGATGCTGGTCGATGAGCTGATGTGTCATTATGATATTGAGATCTCCGTGGAGGATCTGATCCCCGAGAATTTCAACTCCGCCGAGGCGATCTATGCTCTGGTGCAAAGGCTGAAGGACGAGGAGTAAGCCATGCCGATCACGGGTCTGAGCTTTTTGCTCTTTGCGCTCGCGGCGGTCGTGCTGTACTATCTGTTCCCGAAGCGGCTGCGGCAATATGTCCTTCTGGCGGCGAGTATCCTGTTTTATCTGACCTACGGTGTTCGGATGGCAGGTTATCTCGCCGCGACGATCCTGCTTACCTATCTTTTCGGCCTGTGGCTGGACCGGCTTGCAGCGTTTCGGCCCGCTGCCGAGACCAAGGAGGAGCGTAAGCGCCAGAAGCGTGCAAATGACCGGAAAAAGCGCCGCGTTCTGGCGCTGTCGCTTGTGCTGAACTTTGCGTCACTGGCGCTTTTGAAGTACGGCGGCTTTCTGGCTTCCTCCGTCAATGCAGTGCTTGGCACGGAGCTGCCGCTGCCGCATTTTCTTCTGCCGCTCGGCATATCCTTCTACATTTTCCAAACCTCCGCTTATCTGATCGATATCAACCGCGGCAAACATCGGGCAGAGCGGAGCTTCCTGCGCTATGCGCTGTTTGTCTGCTATTTCCCGCAGCTGGTGCAGGGGCCGATCAACCGCTTTGCCGATCTCCAGCCGCAGCTCACGGAGGGAAACGATTTTTCCTGGGATAATATCCAGCACGGGTTCCTGCGCATGCTCTACGGCGTGCTGAAAAAGGCGATGATCGCAGATACGCTTGCACCGATCGTGGCGAAGATCTACGGCGGTTACGCGGCCTACCCCGGCATCATCTGCTTTCTGGGTGCGGCACTCTACTGCATCCAGCTTTACTGCGACTTTTCCGGCGGCATCGACCTGATGATGGGCATCTCCCGTCTGTTTGGCATCTCCATGCAGGAGAATTTCTGCCGCCCCTATTTTTCTGTCAGCCTGTCCGATTTCTGGCGGCGCTGGCATATCTCACTGGGCGAGTGGATGAAGGACTACCTGTTCTATCCGCTGGCACTTTCCAAGCCTTTCGGCAGGCTCGCGCGGTTCTGCCGCCGCCATATGCCGCTGGATGCCGCAAAGTGTATCGTGCCGAGTCTGTGCACGTTCCTCGTGTTTCTCGCAGTCGGCGTCTGGCAGGGGCCCGGCATGGCCAACATTGCCTATGGCCTGTGGAACGGCTTCTGGATGTCCCTTGCCATGTTCCGCGCGCCGATCCGGAAGTGCCTCCGGCTTTCTCCGGAGGACTCGAAAAAAGGAGCGCTGGTCTGGGGCGTCGTCCGCACGAATCTGCTGGTCATCATCGGCAGGTACTTCTCAAACGCGTCTTCGCTGCGTTCTGCGCTCGGGATGCTGAAGCAGACGGTGCTGCACTTCGGTGTGACCCGCGTCCATGCTGCCCTGTTTACGGAGCTGGGCTTCTCGCTGTCCGTGCTCTGGAAGGTCGTCCCCATGCTCGGCGTGGTCTTTGCCGTCAGTTTCGCCGCCGAGCGGGGGACCGACGTTGCCCGCTGGCTCTGCGAGCGAAAGTGGCTCGTGCAGTTCCTGATCCTGTTTGCGGCGCTGTTGACGGTCGTGCTGTTTGTCTATGGAAACGCCGGCTATACGCCCATTGCTTATGTCTATGAAAATGTCTGAGGTGATCCTGCTTGCGTGGTAAAAAATGGCTTCTGACTGTCGTCTGCGCGCTGCTGCTGGTCGGCGTCGTCTGCGTCCTGGGCAATTGGCTCATCGATCCCTTCGGCGTTTTTGAGACCTCTCCGCTGCAGTGGGATTCCTATGCGCAGACGCTCAATCCGCGCGGCAGCAAGGTGCGCTATATTTCCGAGCGGCCCGGCGAATACGATTCGTTTGTAGTCGGATCGTCCTCTGCCGCATCCTATCTGCCGGAAACGTTGGAGCGGTATTACGGCGGCAGCTTCTATAACATGTTCCACTACGGAGCGGACACTGACTATGACCGCGAGCTGGTCCGCTATCTGCTGGAGCAGGGCGAGGTCAAGCGGATCGTCCTTGTGCTCGGGCTGAGCGATGCCTATGCTCTGCACAGTAAAACGGAGGGCCTGACCGCCGTGCCCGATTACCGGGTGAGCGGGGAAAACGAAGCGGCCTACAAGCTCCGCTTCCTGTTTGCAAGCCCTTCCTTTGCGATGGAAAAGCTGTCCTCCCTCCGGAAGGACACGGAAATGCCGCAGACCTTTGACGTCTTTCTGCCGGAAAGCGGGACCTATGACAAACGGCTGCGCGACGTGGAATCCATCGGCAGCCTGCAGGACTATCTTACGCTCCACGGTGAGGACTACCTTTCAGACACGGCCGATACAACGCTCCCTGACATCGAGCGCTGTGCCGGGAATGTCGCCGCGATCCGCGAAATGTGTGAAGAAGCAGGAACGGAGCTGACCGTCATTCTCACCCCGTTCTGCCGGGAGCAGATCGAGCAGTACGACAATGCCGCCCTGAATGCATTCTATCAGGCGCTCTCGGACGTGACGGACTATTGGAATTTCTCGATCACACCGCTGACCTATGACGAACGGTTCTTCTATGACGTGACGCACACCCGGAATGCCGCTGCCGATCTCGTGGTGGCGCGGATCGCCGGGGATGAGAGCGTCGGTCTGCCCGATGCCTTCGGGGCCTATTGTCGGCAGGGAGAGTCAACGGATGCAGCACAGCTGAAGAAAGCCGCCGGGGAAAGCGCTTATCTTCAAAACGGCAGCGCGACCGTCCCGATCCTGCTGTATCACCATCTCGACCCGGATCAGCCGGAAAGCGAGACCACCTTGCACCCCGAGACGTTTGAGCGGCAGATGCGTCTGCTGAAGGAGCAGGGCTATACGCCGATCTCATTTGATGAGCTGATCGCGTTTGTGGAGCAGGGAACGCCGCTTCCGGAAAAGCCGGTCATGATCACGTTTGACGACGGCTATACCAGCAACGCAGTCTATGCCTATCCCGTTCTGCGGGAGCTTGGCTTCCATGCGTCGATCTTTGCCATTGGCTGCTCGATCGGGCATGACCGCTATTACAAGGATACGCAGTACAGCCTGACGCCTCACTTCGGGCAGGACGAGATCACGGAAATGCTGGACTCCGGCCTTATTTCCATCGGCTCTCATACCTACGACATGCACCAGTGGCCGCCCTATGAGACCGTCAAGCCCGCGCGGGAGAATATGCTGCCGCTGCCCGGCGAATCCGAGACGGAGTATATCGACGCCGTGCAGACCGACGCAGCGCGTGAGGCGGAGACGTTTGCGGCGTTCGGCATTCCCGCGCCCGATGTGATCGCCTTTCCCGAGGGCGCACATGCGGACCTGACCGATGTCGTGCTGCGCGAATGCGGCTATAAGGTCACCCTGACGACGGACGAAAGCCGTGTGAACACCGTTGTGGTCGGCCTGCCGCAGACGCTGATCGATCTCGGCCGCATGACCGTTCTGCCGGGCATGACGGACGAGCAGCTCCTGCAGTATCTGAACGAGCGGGCAAACTAGAGAACAAAGCCTTTTCCCGGGCCCGCCGTGCATGCGCACGGCGGGTTTTGCTGCATTTTCGGGAAGAAAACCCGTATTCTGTGGTTGAAAAGTCCGGTTCCCGGTGGTACAATAAGAAAAAGAGGGCTGCTGTGAGGCGGCTTTTTGAAGCAGGGGAGGTTAGACAATACTAACTTACTCCCACAGCATAGAAAGGGGAATGCCCCATGCAAACAAAGGAAACGATCACGCTCTCCGGCGTGCCGGAGACGATGTTGCAGACGGTCTATGCCCGCGCCAAGGAGAGCAGCGGGCGCGGTGCGATCCGCGACCGCAAGGCCGAGGAGACCATCGGCGGCCTGCAATATGATTTCTCCCTGGCGGACCGGGACAAAGCCATGCACAGCGGCGTCATTGCCCGCACCATCGTGCTGGACCGGCTGACCGGCGCGTGGCTGCAGGAGCATCCGGGCGGTACGGTCGTCAACGTCGCCTGCGGGCTGGACACGCGGTGCTACCGGATGGAGGGCTATGGCCGCTGGTATAACCTTGACCTGCCGGAGACCATTGCCGTCCGGCAGAGGCTCCTGCCGGAAAATGGTGCGATCTCCCAGATCGCCATGTCCGCCATGGACGACTGGGGCGGGTGCATCGCTGAGCAGGATTCCCCGGCACTGGTCATCATCGAGGGCCTGACGATGTATCTGACGGAGGCAGACGTGCAGCGCATTTTTTCCGTGATCGCCGGGCGCTTCCGCAGCGCGACGGTGCTGGCCGAGACGATGAATCCCATGGTCGTCAAACGCTTCCGGGAAAAGTCGATCGAGGGCAGCCACGCAAAATTTACCTGGGGTGTGAAGAACGGCGCGGCGCTGGCCGCCCTGCTGCCGGATTTCCGCCTGCGGGAGGAGCACAGCCTGACGGAGGGCATGGCGGAGTTTTTGCCCGTTTATAAGCTGCTGGGCAAAATACCGGCCATCCGCAATATTTCCAACAAGATCATCGTTCTGGAGAGGAAGTGAGGTAGCATGTCTTTCTTTGATAATACCCGCAAGCCGGACGGCCTGGGCGGAAAGCTCATGGTCTCCCTGATGAATGTGGGCCATCGTTCCCTGGCGTACTGGGGCATGCAGTTCCTGCCGCTCTCGCCGGAGGCCCGCGTGCTGGACTGCGGCTGCGGCGGCGGAGCAAACATCAAAAAGCTCCTGAAGCGGTGTCCGCAGGGTGTCGTCAAGGGCATCGACTATTCTGAAGTCAGCGTGGAAAAGGCACGGAAGCTCAACGAGGCCGCCATCCGCGCGGGCCGCTGCGTGGTCTGGCAGGGGAGCGTGGCCGGGATGATCTTCGCGGCCTCGTGGTTCGACGCCGTCACGGCCTTTGAGACCGTTTATTTCTGGCCCGATCTGCCGCAGTGCTTCCGCGAGGTCTCCCGTGTGCTGAAGCCGGGCGGGGTATTTTTCCTCTGCAACGAATGCAGCGGCGACACGGACAAGAATGAAAAATGGACCGAGCGGATCAAGGGCATGACGATCTACCGCGATGTGCAGCTGCAGGCTGCGCTGGAGCAGGCGGGCTTCCATGACATCGAGATCCATAAGAACGAAAAGGACTGGCTGTGCATGCTGGCCCGGAAATAAAAAACAGGCGGTGAGAGTATGCGGGTCCTGGAATACGGAAAAGAGCGGGAACGAATGCTGCTGTTTCTGCCGTGCACGGCAGAGCCGGACTGAGCGTTCACCGATGCGGTGACGCTGCTGGCGCAGGAGTTCCATGTGCTGCAGGTCATCTATGACGGCCACGGCGGAACGGGCGAGGACTTTGTTTCCGTGGAGAATAGGAGGCGGTCATATGTCTAAAAAGGCAACGGAATTCCAGAAAAAAGAAATGAGCAAAATGTACCGCGGCAAGGAGATCTTCAAGCCGCTGAACACCGGCTGGGTCGACGAGCACGTCGCCTGTGTGCGCGAGTGGGTGGCAAATATCTTCTTCTACCGCAAGGGTGACACGACCATCATGATCGACGCCGGGTATAACTACGGCCGGCTCGAGGAAAAGATGGGCTGGCTCGGCATAGACCCGAGTTCTATCCGGCATATCCTCATCACGCATCAGGACACGGATCACGTCGGCGCGGTCGAAGCGGACAGCCTCGGCCTGTTCCGGAAGGCGAAGCTGTATGTCGGCGAGACCGAGAACCGCTATCTGACGGGCGAGGTGCGCCGCAAGGTGATCTATCATCTCTACAAGCTGCCGCAGGTCACCATCCGCAATGAGAAGGTCCTGCTGCACGACGGCGAGGCCTTTGAGATCGACGGCATCCGCATCGAGTGCTTCCTCGTTCCCGGCCACACCTGGGGCCACATGGTCTATCTCATCGACGGGAAGTATCTGTTTACGGGCGATACGATCTGGCTCGGAGCGGACGGCGGCTACAGCTTCATCTCCGCGTTGGCGGAGGATAACCGGCTGGCGGTGCGTTCGCTGGCAGAGCTGGAGGCAAAGCTCGAAGCGCGGAAGCTGCACCCGATGTTCCTCACCGGCCACACCGGCTGGACGGACAACTTCACCTTTGCCTTTGCGCATAAGGACAAGCTCTGCTCACCGTTCAAAAAGAGAGTGCACGACCCTTCCGCGCCCTATGATGCCTACGATGAGTCGGACGACACGGAGGAGCGGTCAAAGAGCGGCTATCTGAAGGGGGTCGGGCGATGAAGGACAACGAGCTGCAATTTGAGCGGAGCTGCCATGTGCTGTACTCCGGTCCCTGCAAAAAAGAAATTCGCGCACGGATCGCGCAGCACTATCCGGAGGCGGAGCGCGAGGCGGTCTGGGAGCGGGTCCAGCGGCAATATGTTGATTTTCTCTCCAACTGGCGCACCGACCTCGGCGGGAAGAAGAACTTCCACAACGGCAGCGGCGGCACCTATGACTGCATCGCCATCCTGAGCTATTATGTCGCGTGCAGGGACGTCACGTCCTTTCGCGAGATCGAGGAGATGGAGGAGGCTCTGGTCCTGCCTGCTTTCCGCAAGCTGAAATTCGTGGACTGCAACAAGCCGTTTTTCAAAAGACTGATGCATCGCGCCTTCTTAACGGCAAAGGGGCGCTGCGACAAATGGCACGATTACGAAATGACGGTCGCGCCCTACGAGAAGGACAAGCCGATCTATTATGAATTTACGGCCTGCCCTGCGGCGGAATTTGCCATCCGCAACGGGCTGACGGATATCATGCCCGCCCTGTGCAACGTGGATTATGCGGCCATGGAGCTGATCGGCGCGAAGCTGGTGCGGACGACGACCTGCGCAAACGGCTGTAAATGCGACTATACCATCTGCGGCAGCCGGGACCCATATCTGAAGGACCATCCCGAATACCGCGACGAGGCCGGATACCGCCGGAATCGGTAGATGCATTTTGCGTTCGGCAGCGCTGAGGATCATGAAGTGAGGGCAATCTATGAACTACAAAATTGAGAAAAATACCGTACAGGAGACCCTGATCATCCCGCTCTATGCGCGGAAAATGTGCACGGAGCTGTATCCGAATCTTTACCGGGACGAGACGGCCGTCCGCCTGTTCGGGGAGATCGACTATGATTTTTCTGCGCTGGAGAAAAAGTCCCGGAGCCTGATGCAGCGCTTCGGTTTTCTGGAGGTCGCCATGCGCCAGAACGATCTGGCCTTTGAGGTGCGGGACTATCTGCGCGCGCACCCGAATGCGGCCGTTGTGAACCTCGGCTGCGGGCTGGATGCGACCGGCCGCAGCTGCGACAACGGCAGCTGTAAGCTTTACAATCTGGATTTCCCGGATGTCATCCGTGTGCGCGATGAGCTGCTGCCCGCCGGGCCGCGGGAGGAGAACATCCCGTGCGACCTGAACGACACGGCGTGGTTCGACCGCATCGACGCCTCCGGCGGCGCGATATTCTTTGCGGCGGGCGTGTTCTATTATTTTCTGAGGGAGCAGGTCCGGGCGCTCGTGCAGCGCATGGCGGCGGCCTTCCCCGGCGGCGTGCTGGTCTTTGACGCGGCCAACGAAAAGGCCGTCCGGCTGATGCTGAAAACATGGATCCGGGATGCGAAGATCAAGGACGTCGGCGCGTATTTTGCCGTTGCGGATGCCAAAGCCGAGCTTGGCCCGTGGGACAGCCGCCTGCAGATCTCCAGCCGGGGCTATATGCTGGGCTACCACGATCTGAAGGACCCGTCCGTCAGCGGCTTTTTCCGCTTCCTTGCGCGGGTTGGCGACCGCAGCATGAACATGCAGATCGTCAGGATCGGCTTTGGAGGCGAAATATGAAATACATCGGGATGCCCCTGGGAATGTGGGCGCTGTTTGCAGGGTCGTTCCGCAGACAGCTGACGGTCGTGTTCGGCTATGACGCCGCGGCGGCAAAGGAGATCATGAAAAGGGCGAAGCCGCAGTACCGGAAGCTCATTGCGAAGCTGCCCGCGTTTGAAAAGGCCGACCGGTTTCAGATGAACATCGTCAACTGCGCCATGCTCGGCGCGTTCATCTGCTCCATGCCGGAGCGTCCGGATGTGGAGCGCCTGACGGTCTATTATGCCGACGCGATGATGACAAAGCCGATGAAGTGGTTTTGCCGCAAGAGCGGAAAAAAGAAATTCACGGAAACGGACATCGCGGGGATGCAGGCCACAGCCGCGCTGAAGGCGGCGGACCGCAACCCGTATTCTTGGAACATGGAATACTATGCCTACCCCGACGGCAGCGGCTATGAGGCGCGCTTTACGCAGTGCGGCATCTGCACGCTGATGAAGGAGCTGGGGCTTTATGACCTGACGCCGGCCCTCTGCCACCTGGACTACACCATGGCCGAGGCGGGTGAAACGGCGGATTTCGTGCGGGAGTATACGCTCGCCTCCGGCGGGCCGTACTGCGACTGCGGCTACAGGAGGAAAACCAGATGAGTCATTTTCATTCGATCGGAATATCGGAAAAGCTCGATGTGCCGCGGATCCGGAAGCTGCTGACGATCGGTGCGTCCCTGCTGCATCTTGCGGGGGATCTAATCCTCGGCTGAGGCACGGAGTAGGAATCGCTGACGGGAATTCTGCGGATGCTCTCTGCCTACACCGGCGCGAGCGACGGCGGCATGGTGGCGCAGGTCTATGTGCAGAAATATCCCGGTGAGACCGGGGACTCGTGCTGATCTCCACCGGCGGGCTGGACGCGAATACCATCAAGAGCCTGAAAAGGCAATACTTCTTTACGCCGCTGGCGCTGTGGTACCTGAAGCACTGCAACTATGAAAAGCTGAAGCCGAAGCTCATCCGGCTCGGCATGAGCCATCTTCGCGGCGAAGGTCCCGAGGAGGCCGCCTATGCGCAGGATATGTTCGAGACGATCTTCCGGGACTACAGGCAGGAGAAGAACGTGCACATCACGGCCTGCTGGCTGACGTTATGCGCCAGACGCCGGTGACGGAGGCCGACTTCTGCGACCTGAGGGGCCGCATCCTGCTCATCCTGTCGGATCAGGACTACTTTTCCCAAAAAAATGCAGCGGGACCTCATCCGCCTGATGCACGAGCCGCGCATCGCCTATGTCTCCGGCGGCCATCTGACCACGGTCCTGCAGGCAGAAAAATTCATCGAAACGATCCGGGCGTTCCTGCCGTCACTGGGGAGTAACGCAGACAGGAGGGAATGACAGTGATCGACATCATCTACCACGACGGCGCTTCGGCGGCGCCGGATCAGGCCGGGCAGAGCGGCGGCTTTGCGCAGGCGGACGGAAACGGCGAGATCCACTGCTATTCGTGGCTGGACGGCGTGAGCGCCATGCTGATGCGGCTCGAGATGGAGTCCTATACGGAGCTTCGCACGCAGAAGGGCCTGCTGGAGCTCAATTTCTGCGCCAACGGCCGCTTTGAAACGCGCTTCTCCCTGCGGGACCATGTGCTGCTGAAGCCGGGCGACATGGCCATCAGCTGCTATGACGGCGTGCATGGTTCGCGTTCCGAGTCGCATTTCCCGCTGGGCTATTATGAGGGCATCTGCCTTGAGGTCGATCCGGAGCGCGCCCGGCGCTGGATCGAGCGCAATGCCCCGGCCTTCCGTGTCGATTTTTCCGCTCTGCAGCAGAATCTGCTGGGCGACAAGTGGTATCGCTGCAGCCCGGCGGGCCCGCGCTGCGAGCATGTGTTCCGGGAGCTGTATGAGAGCGCCGCCTATCTGGACCCTGCGTTCCTGCGGCTCAAGGTGCTGGAGCTTCTGATGCTGCTCAGCAGCATCCCGCGCGGGGCCGGGACGGATGCATACTGCTCGGCCCGGCAGGCGGAGCTGATCCGCCATATCCGCGACCATCTGCTGACGGACCGCGAGGGCTATACCTCGCTTTCCCGGCTGGCGGCGGAGCACGAGATGTCCGTATCGCACCTGCAGAAGCTGTTCAAGCAAATTTACGGTGTGCCGGTCTATCACTACATCAAGGAATACCGGCTCGAGCAGGCGGCGGTCGAGCTCGTGCGCAGCGCAAGGCCCGTGACGGAGATCGCGCAGGATGCGGGCTATGACAATGCCAGCAAATTTTCGGCCTGCTTCAAGGAGCGCTACGGCGTGACACCGTCGCAGTACCGCACGGATGCAAAGGCAAAACAGAGCATCAGAACCAAAACGGAGTAGTCTGTGAAACGGGAATATGGTAGAGTATGCACTGGTTAGAGAACACTAACCAAGACAGCCCACGCAATTGCATCTTCGGCCTTCGCCGGACCCCAGTCGAATGCTCTCGATGAATTGTGCGGTGCTGTCCGATATAACCTGGAGGTGCATCATGAAAAAGAGAATTGCAGCAATCGTGTTATGTGTGTTCTGCCTGCTGGCCATTGCGGGCTGCTCACAGAGCAAGCCGGATGCGGAGACCGCGCAGCCCACTGCGGCGCAGGAGACCGGCGACTATCTGACGACCATCAGCGGGACCTATGAGGAGCTGTTCCCGCAGCTGGCCAAGGCGGAGTACCGCGACCTGTGGATCGATGCCACGACGCCGCTCGTCGGCGCGGAGAACGCCGAGACCGCGACGGATACGCTGCTTGCCATGTGCATGGCAGAGCCCTACGGCCCGGAGGCTTCCGAAAAGTATGCGGCGGACCCCGAGAGCATGGCGTTCAACTGCTATTTCCGCGGCGGCGTGGACCGCTTCGTCATGGACGGCCACACCATTTCCGGTCTGGACGCGCAGGGCAATGAGGTCTTCTCCCATACCTATCACAAGCTCGACAAGGAAAATGAGAACGGCTTCCTGTTCTACCAGAGCGACGACGCGGATTCCGGCGACTTTACCTACTTCGCCTTCTCCCCGGACACGATGGAGACGACCTATCATCTGGAGTTCCGCTATGCCGAGGACCTCAGTGACCTGCAGAGTTGGTTCGAGGGCAATTATGCCTACTGGAACGCCGCTGCGATCGCCGTGGACTACGATCAGGAGACCATGAAGAACGTGATTGGGCTGTTCGTGACGGAGAACCTGACCGAAGCGGAGTAAAGAGGAAGCACAGCGCACCCGTTTTCCGGCGGGTGCGCTGAAAACCACGATTAACGATTACAGAAAAAAAGGAGGGGAACCCCCTTGAAGAAACGATCGGATCTGTCGCGGCTGATGGAGTATGCCGGGGGGCATCGGGTCTTTACCTATGTCTCCTGGGTCCTGTCGGCCCTGAGCGCGCTGGTGGCGCTGGTCCCGTTTTTGTACATCTGGATGATCCTGCGCGATGTGCTGAATGCTGCGCCGGATTATTCCCGGGCGGTCAACATCCCGCATTACGGCTGGATGGCGGTGCTGTTTGCTGCGCTGTCGTATCTCATCTATGTCTGCGCGCTGCTGTGCTCCCATCTGTCGGCCTTCCGCGTGGCGACGAACCTGCGGCTCGCCGTTTCGGAGCATCTTGCCCGGCTGCCGCTGGGCTTTACGGAGCGCTACGGCAGCGGCAAGCTCCGCAAGGTCATTCAGGAGAGCACCGGCGCGGCGGAGACCTATCTTGCCCATCAGCTGCCGGATCAGTATGCCGCCATGGCCACGCCGGTCGGCCTGCTGGTGCTGCTGTTCGTCTTTGACTGGCGGCTGGGCCTGCTGAGCCTTGTGCCGGTGGCCCTCGGCTTTGTGATCATGTCGGCCATGACCGGCAAGCGCATGGCGGAGAAAATGCGCCAGTACGGCAATGCCCTTGCCGCCATGTCCGGCGAGGCTGTGGAATATGTCCGCGGCATTCCGGTCGTCAAGACGTTCGGTCAGTCCGTGTTTTCGTTCAAAAAGTTCAAGGCGACGATCGACGAATATGAAAAGTGGGTCATTGCCTACACGAAAGAGCTGCGGATGCCGATGCTCTTCTATACGGCGGCCATCAACGGCGTGTTTGCCTTCCTCATCGCGGGCGGCCTGCTGCTGACGAGAAACGGCGTTAGCCCGGAATTCCTGCTGAATCTGCTGTTTTATATCATCATCACGCCGGTCATCTCGCTGACGCTGACGAAGATCATGTATATGAGCGAGAGCAAGATGATCGTGGCCGATGCGCTGAGCCGCATCGACTCCGTGCTGGACGAGGCGCCTGTGTCCGTGAGTGAAAAGCCGCAGCACCCGAAGGACAGCTCGATCGCCCTGCATGATGTGCGGTTCAGCTATGACGGCAGGACGGACGTGATCCGCGGCGTTTCCATGGACATCCGCCCGGGACAGACCGTGGCGCTCGTCGGCCCGTCCGGCGGCGGCAAGTCCACGCTGGCAAGCCTCATCTGCCGCTTCTTCGACGTGGGCAGCGGCAGCATCTGCGTCGGCGGCGCGGACGTGCGCGATATCCCGAAGGAAGAGCTGATGGACACGGTCTCGTTCGTGTTCCAGAACAGCCGCCTGCTCAAGGGCAGCATCCTGGACAACGTCAAGCTGGGCAGGCCCGACGCCACGGAGGCAGAGGCGCTTTCCGCCCTGCGGGCTGCGCAGTGCATGGATATTATCGAAAAATTCCCGGACGGCATCCACACCGTCATCGGCTCGAAGGGCGTGTATCTCTCCGGCGGCGAGCAGCAGCGCATTGCCATTGCGCGCGCCATGCTGAAAAATGCCTCCATCCTGATCCTCGATGAGGCCACGGCCTTTGCCGACCCCGACAACGAGGCGAAGGTGCAGGCCGCGCTTGCGGAGCTGGCGAAGGGCAAGACCGTCGTTATGATCGCCCACCGTCTGTCTACCGTTGTGAACGCCGACTGTATCTATGTGGTGCAGGACGGCAGGATCGCCGAGGCGGGCACGAAGGGCGATCTCTGCGCCCGGAACGGCCTGTTTGCAAAAATGTGGCAGGACTATCAGTCCTCGGTTCGCTGGAAGGTCGAAAAGGAGGGACCGGCATGCTGAAAAAGATCCAGAGAGCAACGGCAAGCTCCCCGGAGGGCACGCGGGGACTCGTCCGGGGCATGCTGGCCTGCGCCGCGCAGAACATCGCCTTTATGCTGCCCACGAGCCTGCTGTATGCGCTCGTCCGCGACCTGATGGCGGGCGGCGCAGCGGGAAGGACCGCATTTTATGTCTGCGGCTGCGTTGCCTGCTTTGCCCTGATCCTTCTGACGACGTGGTTCCAGTATAACGGCACCTACTTTACGACCTATCAGGAGAGCGGTATCCGCCGCCTGACGCTCGCCGAGCGCCTGCGCAGACTTCCGCTGTCCTTCTTCGGCAAGCGCGACCTGGCCGACCTGACCAGCACCATCATGGCAGACTGTGAGGTGCTGGAGAAGACCTGCTCGCACTTCATTCCCGGCCTGTTCGGCTCGCTCATCTCCACGGTGCTCATCGCGCTGGGCCTGTTCCTCTTCGACTGGCGCATGGCGCTGGCGGCGCTGTGGGTCATCCCGGTATCTGCGGCCATCGTGCTCTGCAGCTATCGCGTGCAGGACCGCGTGCAGAGCAGGACCATGGCCGTGAAAATGACCTGCGCCGATGGCATTCAGGAGTATATCGAATCGATCCGCGACCTGAAGGCCAGCAATGCAGAGCAGGGCTATCTCGGCGGCCTTTCCCGGAAGATCCGTGCCGTGGAAAAGCAGACGATCGCGGCGGAGCTGACGAACGCCGTGTTCGTGACCTCGGCCGGTACGGTCCTGAAGCTCGGCATCGCCTCCGTGGCGCTGACCGGCTCCGTGCTGCTGCTGAGCGGCCGCATCGACGTGCTGACGCTGTTCCTGTTTCTGCTCGTGGCTTCCCGCCTGTATGATCCGATGCAGGGCGCGCTGCAGAATCTGGCGGCTGTCATCGCCATGCGGACGAATGTGGCGCGCATGAATGAGATTCTGGAATATCCGATCCAGACCGGCAGCGAGCAGCTGAGCAATCAGGGCTGCGATATCGTGTTTGACCATGTGGGCTTTGCCTACAACTCCGGCGAGACGGTCCTGAAGGACGTGTCCTTCACGGCAAAGCAGGGGCAGGTCACGGCCCTCGTCGGTCCGTCCGGCGGCGGCAAGACGACCGTGTCCCGGCTGGCGGCGCGCTTCTGGGACTATCAGAAGGGCAGCATCACGGTCGGCGGCATGGATGTTTCAAAGATCGACCCGGAAAAGCTCATGAGCCTGTATTCCATCGTTTTCCAGGACGTCACGCTGTTTGACAATACCATTCTGGAGAATATCCGCCTCGGCCGCAAGGATGCGACGGATGAGGAGGTCCTCGCGGCGGCAAAGCTTGCCAACTGCGACGAATTTGCCGAAAAGCTCCCGGACAAGTGGAACACCGACATCGGCGAAAACGGCTGCGCCCTTTCGGGCGGCGAGCGCCAGCGCATTTCCATTGCGCGCGCCTTCCTCAAGGATGCGCCCATCATCCTGCTCGACGAGGCGACGGCCAGTCTGGACGTCGAGAACGAGACGCTCATCCAGACGGCGCTGTCCCGCCTGATCCGCAACAAGACGGTCCTGATCATCGCGCACCGGATGCGTACCGTCGCGGGAGCGGACGAGATCGTCGTGCTGGCTGACGGCGTTGTGGCCGAGCAGGGGAGTCCCAACGAGCTCTATGCGAAGAACGGGCTTTACACCCACATGGTGGACCTGCAGAACGGCAGCCAAAGCTGGTCAATCTGATTGACGCAGCACCGTATCGTTTTCAAACGAGAGCCCAGTGAAACGGGTCTCGTTTGAGAGCTTGTCAAAAACACTTTTTGACAAGCTCCGAGGGTCGCGGAAGCGGCCCCTCAGACTGTCGAAAAACCTATTCAGGCAAAGGTTTTGGAGGGAGGAAAAGCCTCGCAGAGTTTGCGCCCGCAGGCGCAAAGAAAATGGAAATCATTTTCTCCGGCGGCGTGTACGTCGGAGA
>NZ_JBBMFF010000205.1:0-69665 GCF_040096185.1 Faecousia intestinalis
TCAGGAATCCCGTGTGCTACGCACACTCGCATCGTGCTGACGCACGCTGCGCCGTCTCATGCAGAATCTGACGCGCTTTCGGCGCTATAAAAAGCTTTTAAAGCTTTTTATCAGATTCTAGTATCAGTTCGCGTAGGCACGCCAGAGGAACGTCACGGCGTGAGCACGCTGGCAGAGCGTATCCGGCTCAAAGTGCGTCTCATCCATGCCCTTGACAATGCCGTTCTCTACGCCCCAGGCAACTGCCTGCGCATAGTAGGCATTGGCCGGGACATCGGCAAACGTCGTGCCGCTTGCCTGCGGCATGCCCTTCGCGCGCCACAGGAACGTCAGCGCATGCGCGCGGCTGCAGGCCGTATCCGGCTCGAAGTGCGTCTCATCCATGCCCTTGACGATGCCGTTCTCGACACCCCAGAGGACTGCGTCATAGTAGTAGGCAGAGGCATCGACATCAACGAACGGATTGGTCGTCGTCTTCGGCTGCGGCATACCGTTTGCACGCCACAGGAACGTCAGCGCCTGCGCACGGGTGCAGACCGTCTCCGGCTCGAAGTGCGTCTCATCCATGCCCTTGACGACGCCGTTTTCCACGCCCCAGAGAACCGCGTCATAGAAGTAGTCCTTCTCGGCCACGTCGACGAAGGGATTGCGGATGCGCCAGCCCGCGTAGACCGTCGTGTCGGCCTCGAGCGTCAGGCTTGTGATGGGCTGCGTCAGCGCGGCGTCGAGATACCAGCCGGTGAAGTCATAGCCCTCGCGCTCCGTCACATAGGCGCTCAGGTCCAGGGCAGTACCGACGGGCAGCTCCACGCGCTCCACAACGGAACCGCCGTTGGAGACAAAGCTCAGGACGGCATTGTGCACCGTCTCGATGGTGAATTCCACCCTTGTTTCCGCACTGACGGAGTTGCCGCGGACGGCGACGGCGCGCACGACGGCGGACTGCTCCAGCGTGAACGGGCCGGTGTAGAGCGTGCCGTTCAGAGGATCGGAGCCGTCAAGTGTGTAGTAGATCGCAGCGTCGGCAGAGGCCGCCGTGATGGTCACGGTCTGCGCCTCGGCGTAGCTGCCGCCGTCCGGCGTGATGACCGGTGCCTCGGGCGCCTGCGGGTCAAGCTCGAGCGCCGGAGCGTTCTTCTGCCGGACCTCGCCGTCCAGGATCCAGCTGTCCACCGTCAGGCTGCCGTCCGCACGCAGCTTGATGCTGTAGCGGGTGACGCCGTCCTGCAGGGCGGAACGCAGCTCGTGGTCCTCGCACTGGTTTTCGTTGAGCAGGTCGCGGAACGTCTCGCTGCGCAGCTCCGCGCCGGTCATGGCGGCCGTGTTGCGCACAACGCCGGTCGAGCCCATGGTCACGTTCGTGCCGATGTCCTTTGCAGGCGTCACGACGCTGTTGCCGCTGCGCTGCTCCTGCTCGCTGTTGAAGTAGCCGTAATTCACGGTGCCGATGGCCGTGTTGCGGCCCGCGATGCCGCCGATGTCGCCCGTGGCGTTCTTCGACGTGAGCTTCATGTCGGAATAGTTGTTGCCCGCAACACCCGCCTGCATACCGGCGATGCCGCCGATGGTCGCAGCGTTCACGCCTGCATCGGCATAGATGCTGCCCATGGCGTAGCTGTTGGCCAGGATCGAGAAGCCGTCCAGACCGACGATGCCGCCTGCCAGCGCACTGCCGCTGACGGAGACCGTCGTCAGGTCGACATGGGCGCTGCAGTTCAGGATCACGCTGTCATAGCTCTGACCCACGATACCGCCGACCGTGCTCCAGTCCTTGGAGGACGCGGAGACCGTGCCGGAGACGGCGCAGTTCGTGATGAGCGCGCCTGCGCCGGTCTCGGACTTATCCATAACACCGGCGACGATGCCCGCATAGATGCGGACGCTGTCCGTGCGCTTGATATTGATCTGTGCATTTTCGATGGCGACGTTGCGGATGATCGCGCCGTCGGCATAGGCGAACAGACCGGCTGCGACATAGTCCGCAGGCGTCTCCTCCGTGCCGATGCGCAGGCCGAGGATCTTGTGGTTCTGTCCGTCGAAAATACCGCTGAAACAGTGCGCTCCGGCATTGCCTGCCGGGACCCATTTGCGGCCCGCGAGATCGATATCCGCCGTCAGAACGATGTATTCCCCGGCAAAATGCTCTTCCTCATTCACGGCTGCCGCAAAGGCACGCAGCTGATCGGCCGTTGCGATGCGGTACGGATCGGCCTTCGTGCCGCTGCCGCCGTCGAAGATCGCGGTGGGATCGGCAGGATCATAGGTCGAGGTATCGCCGAGCAGGGCGCGGTTCAGGGCGACCTTCAGCGCGGACTTCAGGGTGCTGTCGTCCGCCGTGTCGCTGTCGGCGCGTTCGACTGTCTGGCTGCTGACCACGGCGGCGAGGATCTCCTCGGCATGGTCGGCGTCGAAGTCCTTCGGGGTGACGATCTCGGCGGAGACGATCTTGCCGTCCTTCACGACGATGCGGACAATGACATGCTCCGCCTCATCGCGGCCGTAGTACACGCCGTCCTGATAGGCATATTCGGGCGTCGGGTCCGGCTTTTCCACGGGGACATAGGTGATGCCCGCCGCGCCGCCGCGCGGGACCGCCTTGCCGTCGACGACCGTCCAGCGCAGGAGCGGGACCGTCAGCTCGGCCGGGTCGACCGGGAATGCGGCAAAGTTCTCATTCAGGGCCGCGGCCAGAGCGGCAGGCTCCAGCGTCATGGCCGTGACGTTGTAGATAAACGCACCGTTAAGCAGATCGCCGTCCTCGTTGTAGCCGGACGGAACGACCGTGCCGAAGGCGACCGGCGGATCGAGGCGCTGATCCTCGATGGTCAGGGCCACATCCTCTGCATAGTAGCTGTCATAGCTCTCGCTGATGGCCGTGGCCATGCCGCCGAGCGCGCCGACAAACTTCGTCCACGTCTTGGACGTCAGCGTGCAGTCGCTGTAGCAGTTCACAAGCGTACCGGCCTGGCAGCCTGCGATGCCGCCGAGGTAGCTCACGCCGCTGTCGTCCACGGTGCGGTCCGTAGCAGCGGTCAGCGTGCCGGTCGCATAGGAGTTTGCGATGATGCCGAAGGCGTTCATGGCCGTGATGCCGCCCGCCTCGGCGTTTGCCGTCTTGCAGTAGGCGTCGAGCGTGACATCCGCGCCGCAGTTGTAAATCTCGCTGCGCTGGCTGTAGCCGATGAGGCCTCCCGCGAAGCTGCTGTTTTCAAAGCTGCCGTTTTCGGTGCGGACCTGCACCGTGCCCACCGCATAGCAGCGGTCGATGAGCGCAAGGTCGCTGCAGCCTGCCAGCAGACCGGCAGACACCGTCTGCTCGCCCGTGACATAGATGCTGCCCTCCACGCGGAGGTCCTCGGCGGAAGCACCGTCCATCAGGGCCGCAAACAGGCCGTAGTACGTCTTCGTCGTGTCGGTCACAGGCGCGCTCGCTGTGCCGATGCTCATGCCGGAAATGGTGTGGCCACGGCCGTCAAAGTGGCCGCGGAAGGCCTGCACACCTTTGTCCGTGTGGCCGATGGGGGCCCACTCTGCACCGGTCAGGTCGAGGTCGGCCGCTAGAGCGATGTAGGCTCCGTCAAAGTCGCTCTTCGCAAAGAACGCGCGGAAGGCCTGCAGCTGGGCAAGCGTGCGGATGATCCACGGATCCTTCTCCGTGCCGTCACCGCTGTCAAAGAAGTCCGGCGTCGGGATCTCGGTATCCTCATAGACTCTGGCGCTCAGGACCGTCTTGCCGTCCTCATTGCGCTCCCAGGCATACCATGCCGCCGGGCGCAGCGCAGCCAGCTCCTCTGCGGTAAAGCCGACATCCTCGCCGGTCAGCCAGCGGTCGGTGCGGCCGAGGCCCGCAGTCGAGAGGCCCTCGTTCATGGTGTCTGCAAACGTCTTCGCGCCGGTGTCGGCAGCAGAGACATTCTCCAGCCGGACCGTGTCGCCCATGGCGCCCGCGGCAGCCGTCTCGATCTGCGTGCCGTTGGCCGTCACAACGGCGGCCGTCTCATAGCGGCAGCCGACGACCAAGCCGTTCAGCGCGCGGCTTGCGGAAATTTTACCGACCAGCATACCGGCAGCGGGCGTCGCCACATCCATGGCGTTGACCAGCTCGATGTTGCCGGAGGCATAGCAGTTGTGCAGCAGGCCGGTCGCCTGGCCGATCAGGCCGCCTGCAGCGCCGCTGATGGTGCTGGTGAGCGTGTAGCCGTTGTGGGAGATCACATCGCCCAGCGCGGCGCAGTTTGCCAGCATGGCGCCGTTGCTGTTGATGGCAGTGATGCCGCCGACGCAGGTCAGGCCGCTCTTGGAGATGGCGGAGACCGTCACATCGGTCCAGCTGTTCGTGATGACGCCGTTCATGGCCTGCGCGCCGAGGATGCCGCCGGTGTAGGCCCAGTTTTCCGCTGTCAGGGAGATGGCGGAGCCGGTGACGGAGCAGTTGTCGATACGGACGCCCGAGCCAATGCTCAGGGAGCCGCCCGCGATGCCGCCGACGAACGGACGCGTCCACTGGCCCACTGCGGAGCCGTAGATGCTCACGCCGGTCAGGTGCAGATTGCGGACCCGTGCATCGTTTGCCAGAATGTCAAAGAAACCGAGCGGCGTATCCGAGGCATCGGCCGGAGCGGACTCCGTGCCGATGGTCATGCCGGAGACCGTGTGGCCCTGGCCGTCGAACGTACCGGCGAAGGAATGGATCGGCGTCCAGTCGCCGTTCAGGGGGATATCGGCATCCAGCGCGACATACTGACCGGCATAGGTCTCGCCGTCCGCCGTCGTCGCTGCGAAGGCGCGCAGCTGCGCTTCGGTACGGATGAGGAACGGAGCGGTCTCGGAGCCGTCGCCGCCCGCAAACGTCGGGTCATCCTGCGAGCCGCCGAGGACGACTTTGCCGTCCGCAAGGCCCCAGCTCTGCCAGGCAGCCGGGCGCATGGCCGCAAGGCTCTCGGCAGTATAGGAGGTGAACTTGCCGCTGCTCGTCAGGTAGGCATCCGTCTCGGCAAGGCCGCTTTCGGAGATACCGTCGTTCAGGGTCGCGGCAAAGGCCGCATCCGTGACGCTGTCGTGCGCGGTGATCTTGTTGTAGTCAAAATACCATGAGGCGGGGATGGAGCCGGTCGCCTTGGCCGTCTGCGTCTCGCCGTTGCAGTGCAGGACTGCGCCGTTGAAATAGTGGCCGGAGACGACCACACCGCCGCTCTGCTCGCCGATGAGGCAGCCGAGATAGACGTTCTTGACGCTCTCGGCAGAATCCTGCAGGGAGACATTGCCGGAGGCGTAGCAGTTGTGGGTCAGATAGGCAGAGGAGCCCAGCAGGCCGCCCGCGCGGCACCAGTTGTATTCCGCACTGACGCCCGTGACCGAGACATCGCCCAGCGCGGCCGCATTGGCGATCATGCTGCTGCCGCCGATGGTGGCGACAAGGCCGCCCGCGCAGGCGGGAGAATTGGCAGAGAGTGCGGTGACGGCAATATCCGTCCAGCAGTTCGTCACAACGTTTTCGCGGTCGAGACGACCGGCAAGGCCGCCCGCATAGGCAAACGTGCCGGAGGTTGCAGAGATCGTGCTGCCCGTGACGGAACAGTTGTCGATACGCACATTGCTGCCCGCCGTGCCCGCGCCGCCGACGAGGCCGCCGGCATAGATGCGGTCATCCAGCGCCGCGCCGGAGCGCTGCACATAGACGGAGGCGTTCGTCAGGTGCAGGTCATGCACTCTGGCCGTGTTGGCCAGCACATCGAAGAAGCCCGCAGAAACCAGCTTGGAGGGCGCATCGGCCGTGCCGATGGTCATGCCGGAGACGGTGTGATCACCGCCGTCGAACGTGCCGCCGAAGCTGTGGACCGGCGTCCACTCGCCGTTCAGGGCGATGTCGGCCGTCAGGACGAAGCAGACGTTCGTCGTCACGAGCTTCCCGGCCTGCGTGGCCTCGGCAAAGGCGCGCAGCTGCGCTTCCGTCGCGATCTGATAGGGATCGCCGACCGAGCCGTCGCCGCCTGCGAAGTAATCCGGCTCTTCCGGCGTGACGGAGCCGCCCGCCGTGGGCAGCAGCGCGCCGTCCGCATTGCGCTCCCATGTGCACCAGCCGTTTTCCGTCATGCTCAGCAGGCTGTCGAGCGTGATGTCGCCGGTCAGCAGGGATTCGGACTTGAAGTAGGCCTGGCCCTTTGCCAGCTCCTCCGGCGTCAGGGCCGCGGTGAGCTTGTTCAGAAGCGTCTCGGAGGCGATCTCGGCGGCCGTCAGACCCTCGCAGTGATCGTTGTCGCTCTCGCTGTAGTTCAGCACGTCGTAACCGACGGCCAGCGGCGTCGAGACCTCGCCGTCATAATAGGTCTGCTTCTCTTCCTTGTTGAAATAGCAGTTGTAGGCCGCAGACAGAGCCGACGGAGAACCGACGACACCGCCGACCGGCACATCCGCGCCGTCGTCATAGGACATGGCGTCCATATGGATGCGGCTGGAGGAATAGCTGGCATAGACCGCGCCGGAGCTGTAGCCCACAACGCCGCCCGCGCCGTACATCATGGAGGTGTTGCCGTAGTTTGCCACGGAGCCGAGGGCCGCGCAGTTCACAACGGCGGAGTTGTTGCCGGTATCGCCGACGATGCCGCCGACGAAGCTGTCAGAGCTGCCCTTGGCATAGACGACAACGTTCGTCCAGCTGTTGCAGATGAGGCTCTTGATGCCGATGCTGCCGACGAGGCCGCCGACGTAGGAATAATAGGGAGAAGTCGTATCGCTGTAGATCGTGCCGGTCGCCCAGCAGCTCTCGACGATGCTGTTCTCGCTGATCCCGGCCGCCAGAAGGCCGACGCTCGGGTCCGTCGTGGTCTTGTTGTAGATCGCGGCGTTGATAACGCCGACGTTGCGGATGGCAGCGCCCTTGCCTACCGAGCCGAAGAGGCCTGCCTCCGTATAGGAAGCCTTCTCGCTCTCCGAGCCGATGGTCATACCGGTGATCGTATGATAGTTGCCGTTGAAGCTGCCGTTGAACGAGCCCGTCGCGCCGATGGGCGTCCACGCAGTCCCGGTCAGGTCCAGATCGGCATCCAGACTGATGTACTGGCCCTCATAGCCCGTGCCGCCGTTGACGGCTGCGGCAAAGGCCTGCAGCTGCGCGGCCGTGCGGATGAGATACGGGTCGCTCTTCGTGCCGCTGCCGGACGCGAAGACCGGAGTCTCCTTCGATTCGGCCTGACGGAACACGTCCTTCGCAGCTTCCTTGATGGCATTGCTGCTCAGGGTCGCGCCGGTCACGGCGTCGAGCTTTTCGACCTGCTCCGGGGTCTGCAGACCGACGAGCCGGTCAAGAAGCACCTTGGCCTTTTCCCAATAGCGGGCAGTTTCCGAATGGGTCACATTGTCCACGCTCGCGATCGCGCCGTTCGTCAGCGTGAGCGTCAGCGCCACAGACCCGTTGCGGCCCGTACCCGTACCGGTGTAGGTGCCGCTCTCGTAGGTCGCCGCGACAGCCGGAGCGACACAGCCGAGCACCAGAAGCACGGACAGCGCCACCGCCAGCAGGCGGCGAGTCACACGATGTTTTGTCATCTCTTGGGTTTCCTCCTTTTTTTATTTGGCAACACCGCATAATTTGGCCTTCGCCGGATATTTTTCGCCGAATGCTCTCGCTGAATTGTGCGGTGCTGCCTTAAAAAACGGACCAAAAAATTGATCCGATTTTTCAGATTTCCTTCGTCAGCTGCCGGTACAGCAGCGTGACGATCTGCGCGCGGGTGCACAGGTCATCCGGGCTGAAGCAGCCGCTGCCCGTGCCGTTCGTAACGTTGTTCTCCGCCGCCCAGGCAACGGCCGCGGCATAGTAGCTGTCCGCCGGGACATCGGCAAAGGCCGTATTGCCGGAGGGCTCCGGCTCCCCTGCCGCACGCCACAGGAACGTGACGATCTGTGCGCGCGTGCACGGGGCATCCGGGCTGAAGCAGCCGCTGCCCGTGCCGTTCGTAACGTTGTTCTCCGCCGCCCAGGCAACAGCCGCAGCATAGTAGCTGTCCGCCGGAACATCGGCAAACGCCGTATTGCCGGAGGACTCGGGCATCCCGGCAGCACGCCACAGGAACGTGACGGCCTGCGCGCGGGTGCAGGACAGGTCCGGCGAGAACGTCGTCTCCGACGTGCCGTTCACCACGCCGTGGGACAGGCCCCAGACGACGGCGTCATAGTAATAGGCATCCTCCGGCACATCCCGGAACGGGAGCTGCATCACTTCGCCGCAGCGGACGCAGAGGCCGTTCACGACCTCGTGGCCCAGCGGCTCCAGCGGCTGGCGGCGCAGTTCGCCGCAGATCGTGCAGCGGAAGTCGATCCAGCCCGACATGGTGCAAGTCGGCTCGCGACGGCCCGTTTCGACCAGCTGATGATCATGCATCTTCGGCTGCGTCGTATACCACAGGCTGCTCGTCTCGCCGCGGTAGACCGTCAGCGGAGTCTTCGTCTTGGCATAGCAGCGGAAGCAGCCCGCATCCGCATCATACTGCAGCGTGCGGCTGAGATAGCGCGCGCTGCGGATCGTCATATGACCGTCCTCCATGGAAATGACCCAGCGGGACAGCGACGTTCCGGCGTCCTGCGCCGTGTTGAGCTGCTCGCTGTTCGAGCGGCAGGCCAGATAGACCGCGTCGGAAGTACCGCCGAGGCGGATGGCATACTGCTCCGTGCCTGCGGCACGCTCGATCTGTACAACGACCGCAGCGGAAACGCCGCGCAGCGCGCCGTCCTCCTCTGCAAGCCCGGCATCGGCAAACGGGACTGCCGCCTCGCTGCTGCCGAGCGCCGCGCCCGTGACCGAGCCGTCGCACAGGAGGGCGCGGCCCGCAGCGGAAAGCACATAGGTGCCGCTCCAGTCCTCCGGGGCCTCCGTCAGCTCGTGGAAGGCAGGCGTCGTTCCGGCCGGAGTCGCAAAATAGCGATAGACGGCGTAAAGTGTCTGCTTCGGCTGCTCAACAGGCAGCTCGCTTCCGGCGCGGAGATAGGCCATGCTCTCAATCGGCTCCGCCTGCTCCTGCAGGGACCAACCGGCGAAGGAATAGTCCTGCGCATCCGCTGCCGGGGTCCCGGCGGGCAGCGGCAGGGGCTCCGCATCCCCGACATAGCTCTGGATATCCGCCTGCATGACACCGTTCGGCACGGCAAAGTGCAGCACAGCTGGCGTCTTGGCAGAGAAGTGGATCGTGATCGTGCAGTCCGCGCGCAGGGACGAGATGCGGAACAGGTCGCCCTCCTGCGTCACAACAGCGGCCCCCTCCGGGGTGACCGTTGCGCCGTCGGCATAGTAGCCGCGGGCCGGGACGGCCGTGACCGTCATGCCCTTCTGGACGACCGTTCCGGCCGTTTCCGGGGCGTCCGTCGTCACGGTCGCGGTGAAGCTCTCCAGCAGGCTCCAGACGGAGCTGACCTCCTGCACGGCGTCGACCTTGCCGTGACCGGGATAGGCGTCCTCCGCCGAGACGACGATGGGGAAGGCTGCATGCTTCCGCACGGCTTCCTCCAGCGATGCGGCGGTCTGGGAGGAATCGCTGCCCAGAATGGCGGGCGAGCAGTCCCAGTTGCCGTAGCGGGCCTTCATGGTGCGGATAGACTCCGCGACCGTGCCGCCCTGCAGCAGCTTGTTGAAAAATTCCTCTTCAAAGCAGTAATCGCCGATAAAGGTAACGGACTGGCTGTAGCCGTAGACGACACCGGCGCCCGCATCCATAAGCGGACCCTCAAGGCCGTCCGTCGCCATGCCGAGACAGATCGCCATCCAAACAAGGCCGCCGTTGGCGGGCTTGTCCATATGGTTGGCAATGACCGTACCGTCGACCTCGTAATAGCGCATGCCGTTGATGCCGCTTCCGCCGTAGACGGCGTGGCCGCCGGCATAGTCCTCGGTCGTCAGGCCCTCGCCGCTCTGCAGGCAGAGGTAGGACGTCGTCGCTTTGGAGGTGTAGTCCTCATTGTCGCCGGTATAGTCCGTGGTGCCGTGGCTGTCAAACAGGATAACGCCGCCGGACTCGACCGCGTCGGCAATGGCGTCGACCGTCGCGGCCTCCGTCTTATAATAGTAGAACGTGCCCTCGGACTTCGCGGCGATGCGTTGGCCCTCTTCGTAATACTGGCGCGTGAATGAGCTGTCCAGACCGTAGTACGGCTGGAAGAGATACACGTCGCGCCCGTGCTGCACGCCGCGCAGGGCGGGAATGCTTTCCAGCGTTTCCGTCTGCGCCGGTTCCTGCGCACGCTCGCTGATGCGCTCGAGCTGCGGGTTATACGAGCAGGTGATGCCCGCATCCGTCTGCCAGGTCACGCAGCTGCCGTTCGCAGAGACCGTGCCCGGCCGGACGCCGTCGGCTGTCTCCAGCCAATCGCAGAGCGCCCCGGTGTCGGCCGCACCCGCCGTGCCGCCGTTCGTGCCGTCCGCCGACGGCAGCGAGGCAAAGATCGCGTCGGCCGCGGCATAATCGGCAGCCGTCAGCTCCCGCGGCTCCGCCTGCCCGCCCGGTGCTGCCGAAGCGGCGGTGCACAGCGAGAACAGCACGGCCACGGATGCCAGCAGAGCCAGAAGCCGTTTCCATCGATTCAACATGCTATTTCCTCCTGTGAATTCTGGTTAGTCTTGCCTAACTCAAGGCCGCATCCCATCGCCGCATGCTCCGTCCGGAGGGGGTGGCCTCGCTTCCGTTCTGCCGCCGGTTTTGGTTAGTCAGCGCTAACTCATGTTGGAAAGAAATCCGCCCAAAGGCGGTCCGGATATCCGGTTCTCATTTCCCGTATATCCTAGTGTATTTTACCGGAGACATCGGGTATTGTCAAGATGGATTTGTGTAAAATTTTCCTGCGGCGAACACCCGGTTCGCCGCAGGTCAGAATCAGACAATATACTGCAGGACCTCGGTCTCGTCCTCGCCGTTGAGATAGATGCGCGGAATACGCTTGTTGATGCCGCACATCAGCTCATACGGGATGGTCCCAAGGCGGTTGGCAAGGCTCGTCACCTCGATGCTGTCGCCGCCATCCTCGCCGAAGACCGTGACGACGTCGCCGACCTTTGCCTCCGGCACGCGCGTGATATCGACCATGCACATGTCCATGCAGATGCGGCCGACCTGCGGCACGCGCCTGCCATGCAGCAGGAACGACACGTTGCTCGAAAGGCTGCGCGGGAAACCGTCTGCATAGCCGATGCCGACGACAGCGATGCGGGCCGGGTCCTCCGTCGTGTAGGTGCGGCCATAGCTGATCGTGATATTCGGCTCAAAGTCGCGGATCTGGAAGATCGTGGAGCGCAGGGACATCACGGGCCGCAGATCGATCATGCCGCGCAGGTCCTCCGACGGGAGCACACCGTAGGTCGCGATGCCGGGGCGGACCATATCGAGCGCATACTCGGGATAGAGAATGGTCGCGCCGCTGTTGCAGCAGTGGCGGATCTCCGGCTCGATGCCCACGCCCTTGAGGGCGCTCAGCATCTGCGTGAAGCGCTCGAACTGCGTATGCGTAAAATTCGCGTCGGCTCCGTCAATGGAATCCGCGACCGGGAAATGCATGAAAATTCCCTCGATGAGAAGCTTGGGCATCTGCGCAACTTCCTTCAGCTCCTCGACCGTCTTCGGGTGGTCATAGGCAAAGAAGCCGAGACGCGACATGCCCGTATCCAACTTGATATGGACCTTGAGGCGGCGCTCTGAGCCCTTGAGCTCCTCGTGCAGCGCGCGGGCATACTCGAGGCTGTGGACCTCCTGCCGCAGTCCCATAGCGACCAGATCGCGCGCATAGGCAGGCGGCGTATAGCCCAGGATCAGGATGGGACGGCGGATGCCGCCGCGGCGGAGCTGCATGGCCTCCTCCAGATTGGAGACGGCAAGGAACTCCGCGCCCAGCTCACACAGATGGCGGCTGATGGGCACGGCACCGTGGCCGTAGGCGTCAGCCTTGACCACGCCGAGGAGGCGGCAGCCTGATGGGATCTTCGCCCGGAGCTGCTGGTAGTTATGATTCAGGTTGTCGAGCGAAATATCCGCCCAGGTTCTCTTTAAATAATCCATGTAAATTTACTTCCGTTATTTCAGACTGAACTCTGATATCGTCAAATTCAGAATACGCTGACCATTATAGCATACTTCCGCATAAATTGGTATGCCATTTTCAAACCAGGTGTCCACCTTGAGCATTTTTTCTTCATAATCCTTCTCATAGGTCGCGCGGAACCGGCCGTCCTCCTCACCGCCCGCGGCGAGATAGGCGGAGGACCAGCAATATGCCACGACGGCCGGACCGGCCGCCGGAGCGAGCCTTCCGTTTGCCAACAGGCCGAAGTCCATCATCAGGCCGTCATAGGTGACGGTTCCTCCGGTCTCGTCCACCGCTGCGGTGATTCCGGCCAGCGTCTCGGGCGCGGCGACGGTGAAGCGCGTCGGGCCGTTCACCTCTGTCTCGCAGTCGAGCGCAAACGGGACGACATAGTCTCCGTAATCTGCCGTCAGCTCCGCGCGGAAGCTGCAGCCCCCGGCCTGCACCAGCGAGGCGCGGAACGCGATGGCGGGCGAAATGCCCTCGTTTCTTCCTCCGCAGCCGCCGAGCAGCAGGCAGAGGCACATCATCAGTACGGCGCAGCCTCGCCGCACGCGCATCCCCTCCTATGGCAATAGATATGGCAGCTCCGCCGCAACGTCCGAGGGCAGCAGGCCGTACTCCCCCATCCGGGCGGCGCAGCGGTCGGCCGCCGTTCCGTGGAGCCACGCAGCCGCAGCCGCTGCATGCACGGGCGGCAGGCCCTGCCCCAGCAGTGAGACGAGAATGCCCGCCAGCACGTCGCCGCTCCCGCCCGTAGCAAGGCCCGGATTGCCGCAGCGGTTCTCCCAGCGCTCGTCCGCGCCGCAGATGGCAGTCCGGTGTCCTTTGAGCAGCACCGTCGCGCCGGTCTTCTCCGCAAGCGCCGCAGCCGCGCCCATGCGGTCCTCCCCCGGCAGCCTGCCCATCAGGCGGCGGTATTCGCCGTCGTGCGGCGTGAGCACCACGGGACAGGCCGCGCCGCGCAGTACATCTATATGCCCCTCGAGCACGTTTATGCCATCGGCATCCACCACAACAGGGCAGGATGCATTGGCAAGCACAGCCTGCACGGCGGCAAACGTCCCGGCGCTTCTGCCCAAACCGCAGCCAATCAGACAGGCATCGCAGCCGGAAAGCCGCGCCAGAATTTCCGGAACGGCGCTCTCTGCCAACATGCCGCCCTGCGCGAGAAGCGGGAACACCATCGGCTCGAGCAGCTTCCCCGCCACGATAGGATACACCGGCTCCGGCACGCCGACGAAGATCAGTCCTGCGCCGGACCGCGCCGCACCCATGGCCGCCAGCGCCGGAGCGCCCGTATAGCCGACGGCCCCGCACAGCAGCAGAATGCGGCCGAAATCGCCCTTGTGCGTCTCGCGCGCCCGCCGCGGGAGCCAGCCGCAGAGCCGCTCCGCGTCCATGACCGAAATATCCGCCATTTTTCTTTCCCCCATCTGCCGCAATGCGGCCTTTTTCGATATGATTATAATGTACCGCAAAAAAATAGTCAAATCCCCGGCGGATTTCCCTTGCAACCTTTGAAGAAATATGTTAAAATTTTGGCGATACAGAAGAAAAGCTGTGACCGGGCCGCCGGCTGCAGAATGCGGGCTCAGAGAGGGTGCGTTGCTGTGAGCACTCCCCGCAGGCAGTGCAGGCCTTCCCCCGCGAGCTTCCGGCTGAACGCCCTGCGGAGCATACGCTCCGCGGCAATTAGGCACGGACGGGTCGCTCCGTTATCGGTTTGAGTGCGCCGTGTCAGCGGCGAATGGCGGGTGGTACCGCGGAAGTTCTGTCTTTCGTCCCCTTTCGGACGGAGGACTTTTTCTTTTCCTTGCAACATTTCTTTGCAAAAAGGAGAGCCAACATGAAAGAACAACTGGAACAGATCAAGGCGAAAGCACTGGCTGATCTCGCAGCGGCGGCAGATATGCCCGCACTGGATGCCGTGCGCGTGCGCGTGCTTGGCAAAAAGGGCGAGCTGACGGCCGTTCTGAAGCAGATGGGCAAGCTGTCTGCCGAGGAGCGCCCCGTCATGGGCCAGATGGCAAACGCCGTCCGCGCCAAGCTGGAGGAGGCACTGGAGAAGCGCCGCGCCGCGCTGGATGCCGCCGCGCTCGAGGCAAAGCTCGAGGCCGAGGCCGTGGATGTCACCATCCCAGGCAAGCCCGTGGAAATGGGCCACCAGCACCCGATGAACCGCGTGCTGCAGGAGGTCAAGGAGATCTTCATCGGCATGGGCTATCAGATCGTCGACGGCCCGGAGATCGAGGAGGCCGCCTACAACTTCACGAAGCTGAACATCGAAGAGGGCCATCCCTCCCGCGACCGCTCCGACACCTTCTACTTTGACGACGACGATTCCGTCCTGCTGCGCACGCAGACCAGCCCCATGCAGATCCGCGTGATGGAGCAGCAGAAGCCGCCCATCCGCATGCTGGCCCCTGGCCGCGTATTCCGCAAGGACGAGGCCGACGCCACGCACTCCCCGATGTTCCATCAGATTGAGGGCCTTGTCGTCGACGAGGGCATCACGATGGGCGACCTGAAGGGCGCGCTGGAGACGCTCATCAAGCGCCTGTACGGCGAGGACGCCGTCGTGCGCTTCCGCCCGCATCACTTCCCGTTCACAGAGCCGAGCTGCGAGGTCGACATGCAGTGCTTCAAGTGCCACGGCACGGGCGAGACGGACGGTCAGGTCTGCTCCACCTGCCACGGCGAGGGCTGGATCGAGCTGCTGGGCGCCGGTATGGTGCACCCGAAGGTGCTCGAGGGCTGTGGCATTGACCCGAAGAAGTACTCCGGCTTTGCCTTCGGCATCGGTCTGGAGCGCATGGCCATGGGCCGTCTGCGCATCAATGACCTGCGCCTGATCTTTGACAACGACGTGCGGTTCCTTTCGCAGTTCTGAGGAGGTAGAGCAATGAAACTGAACAGAAAATGGCTCAACGAAGAATTCGTGGATCTCTCCGGCGTGCCGGATCGGGAGTTTGTCGAGACCATGACCATCGCCGGTCAGAAGGTCGAGACCTATGAGCGGCTCGATGCCGAGCTGCGCAATGTCGTTGTCGGCCGCGTCGTGTCCATCACGCGCCACACGAACTCCGACCACATGTGGGTCTGCCAGATCGACGTCGGCGCAGGCGAGCCCGTGCAGATCGTCACCGGCGCACAGAACGTACACGAGGGCGACCTTGTCCCCGTGGCCCAGCATAATTCCTGGCTGCCCGGCGGCGTGCACATCACAAAGGGCAAGCTGCGCGGCGAAGTATCGAACGGCATGCTCTGCTCCCTGAAGGAGCTCGGCCTGACGCTCAACGACTTCCCCTATGCCATTGAGGACGGCATCTGGATCCTGCAGGAGGACTGCAAGCCCGGCGACGACATCAACACCGTCATCGGCAACGACGACACCGTTGTGGACTTTGAGATCACGAACAACCGCCCGGACTGCTATTCCATCCTCGGTCTGGCCCGCGAGGCCGCTGCCGCTTTCAACAAGCCGATGCGCCATCACGACCCGGTCGTGCGCGGCGGTGCGGCGGGAGAGCTGTCCGAGCTGCTGGAAGTCGAGGTTCCCGCTGAGGACCTGTGCCGCCGCTACACCGCGCGCATGGTACGCAATGTGAAGATCGCCCCGTCGCCGAAGTGGCTGCGCCAGCGCCTGCGCGCCAACGGCGTCCGCCCGATCAACAACATCGTCGATATCACAAACTATGTCATGCTGGAATACGGCCAGCCGATGCATGCCTTTGACTACCGCTATGTCGGCTCCGGCAAGATCATCGTCCGCCGCAGCGAGCCGGGCGAGGCCCTGACGACGCTCGACGGCAATGTCCGCACCCTGACGCCCGGCATGCTCGTTATCGCCGACGAGACGAAGCCCATCGGCCTTGCCGGCATCATGGGCGGCGAGAACAGCGAGATCATGGACGACACAGTCGATGTCGTCTTTGAATCCGCAAACTTCAACGGCACGTCCATCCGCCAGACGGCCCTTGCCCTCGGCATGCGCACGGAGGCCTCCGGCAAGTTTGAAAAGAACATCGATCCGCTGCTGACGCTCCCCGCCGTGGACCGCGCCTGCGAGCTCGTCGAGCTGCTGGGCGCCGGTGAGGTCATGGACGGCGTCATCGACGTGCTCAACGACATCCCCGAGCCGCGCACCATCGAGCTGGAGCCGGACCGCATCAATGCCCTGCTCGGCACGGACATCTCCGAGGCCGACATGGTCGAATATCTGCGCCGTCTGGAGATCCCCGTCGAGGGCCATGAGATCCACGTGCCGTCGTGGCGTCCCGATCTGGTCGGCATGGCGGACATCGCCGAGGAGGTCGGCCGCCTGTTCGGCTACAACAACATCCCCACGACGACGTTCCGCGGCGCTGCCACGGAGGGCGGCTATATGGAGGCCATGAAGCTCGAGAACCGCGCCGGTTCCCTGTGCCGCAGCCTCGGCTACAGCGAGATCCTGACGTATTCCTTCGTCTCCCCGTCCATCTTCGATCAGATCCGCCTGCCGGAGGACTCTTCCCTGCGCAATGCCATGCGCATTCAGAACCCGCTCGGTGAGGATGCCTCCATCATGCGCACCGTCGCACTGCCGTCCATGCTCGCCATTTTGGCGCGCAACAACGCCTATCACAACGATGCCGTCAAGCTCTATGAGCTGGCGAAGGTCTACCTGCCGAAGCCCGGCCAGATCCTGCCGGACGAGCCGAAGCATCTGGTGCTCGGCACCTACGGCGAGCACGAGGACTTCTTCAAGATGAAGGGCGAGATCGAGGCCTTCCTGCGCGGCATGAATGTCCCCGAGGCCCGCTATACCGCCGAGAAGCACGACCCGACGTTCCATCCCGGCCGCTGCGCCCGCGTCAGCGTGGGCGGCGTCGACCTCGGCTGCTTCGGCCAAATCCATCCGCTCGTGGCCCGCAGCTACGGCATTGACGGCGAGATTTTCGCCGCAGAGCTGAACTTCACGGCCCTGCTGTCCCTGCAGCTGCCGGAGAAGACCTATACGCCGCTGCCAAAGTACCCGGCCGTCACCCGCGACATCGCCGTCGTCTGCGACGAGGCCGTAACGGTCGCCGCCCTGTCCGACTGCATCCGCGCCGCAGGCGGCAAGCTGCTGCGCAGCGTGGAGCTGTTCGATATCTACCGCGGCAAGGGCATCGCTTCCGGCTCGAAGAGCGCGGCCTTCCGCCTGACGCTCCGTGCAGACGACCGCACGCTGACGGATGCCGATTCCGACGGCGTCGTGTCCGCCGTTCTGGCCGCTCTGGAAAAAGAGCTGAACGCCAAGCTCCGCTGAGCACCGTTTTGTTTCCAATTTGTTTACGCATTTTTCCTTTACTTTATCCCGAATTTCGGATATGATAGAGGAAAGGAAGAAAGGAGGCGGACGTAATTGGATCATAACACGATCAAATTCAGCGTGCCGGTCGACAACAGTGCGGAGATGAAGCAGATCCTCACGGAGGTCTATCGCTCCCTCACAGAAAAGGGCTATAATCCGATCAATCAGATCGTGGGCTATCTTCTTTCCGAGGATCCGACCTACATCACCAACCACAATAACGCTCGCAGCCTCATCTGCAAGCTCGATCGCGACGAGCTTCTTCAGGAGCTTGTCCGGCACTACCTGTTTGATTAGTTCCCCGCCCGGGGAGGCTTCTGCGGCAAGTAGAGGCCTCCCCTCTTTTTCTGCCCTCCCAAGCAAAAAACATCCGACAGTTCCAGCATCGCATTCCCGGACCATTGTAACGCTTTCCGCCGCAATGATTACAAATCGGCAGAAATTCCGAATTTGCTATTGACAATTCGGTTTCTATGTGTTACAATTCGGTTACATTTTATTTGGAGGTTCCCGAATGTCCGAAAAAAATGAAGTCCTCACCTACAAGGGCCACCCCCTGATGCGGAAGGACAATCTGGTTTATTACGGTTCCATGGCAGACGAATTCATCGTCATGCTGCAGATCCTCGAAACAAAAAAGCTCGACGATCTCGAGCTTGCAACAAAGGTCTCCGTCCAGCTCCAGCGCACGGATCCCGCCGCCAAGGCGCGCGACCGCGTGGTGAAGAAGACGGAAAAGGACGGCTTCTACACGGCTTTGGATGTTGGCTGTGTGTGGCTGGAACGTGCACTGAACGCAAAATAAGCACAATTTCTGTTTGGGAGGTACTTTTACATGAAACGGATGATCAAGGTCCTGTTGATCCTTGCCGCCACGGTCGCCGCTGTTGCAGCGCTTGCGATCACGGCAGGCGCCACGGAGCTGAAAACCGGCATCGGCATTGTCGAAGCGAGCGGCGGCCTTCGCCTTCGCTCTCAGGCTTCTACCAGCTCCGATATTCTCTCGACGGCGCACAACGGAGACAACGTCGTAGTCATCCGTCAGGTCGGAGACTGGTATCTGGTCAACTACAATCTGAAGATCGGCTACATGCACTCCGACTATATCACCTTCAAGGAGCGCGAGAACATCGAGCTGGGCTACGGCTCCGTCGATCCCTATCTCGCCAATATCCGCAGCGGCCCGTCCACTTCCTCCGGTCTTGTCGATCAGGCCGGCAGCGGCGCGAAGGTCTTCATCTTCGGCTTCAACTGCGGCTGGTACAAGGTGAAGTACAACGGCCAGATCGGCTACATCCGCAGCGACCTCGTCACCCTGCTGGAAAAGCCCTACTGCAACAGCGGTTCCTCGAGCAGCGGCTCGAGCTACTCCTCCGCCACCGGCTATGACGATTCCTATTCCTCGGGCAGCAGCTCTTCGAGCAGCACCTCACTTGGCACGCAGATCGCGAATTACGGCATGTCGTTCGTCGGTTATCCTTACGTCTACGGCGGCACTTCTCCCTCCGGCTTTGACTGCTCCGGCTTTGTGCAGTATATCTACCGCCAGTTTGGCTACAGCATCAACCGCACCGCGACCGCTCAGCTCGCAAACGGCTACTACGTCTCCTATGACAGCCTGATTCCCGGTGATCTCGTCTTCTTCGGCAGCGGCTCGTCCGCTTCCCATGTCGGCATGTACATCGGCGGCGGCGAATTCGTCCACGCGGCCAATTCCCGCTCCGGCGTCAAGATCTCGAGCCTCTCGGAAAGCTGGTACGCAGCCCGTTACATCGGTGCCCGCCGCATCGTCGGCTAAAGCGGAACATACTCCCCTGCGCAGGATAAGCTCCTGCGCAGGTTTTTTTACAGTTGATACCACGCATTTCCCATGGTATAATGAAGCAAATATAGTGGGAGGAGTAACCATCATGAGGTACAGAAGATTGGGAAAGACCGGGCTGCAGGTCAGTGAGATTGGCTTCGGTGGGGAATGGCTGGAGCGGCACCCCGAGGCAGAGGGCATTGAGCTGATCCACCACGCCGCCGCACAGGGGATCAACATTCTCGACTGCTGGATGGCAGACCCGACATCCCGGGATATCATCGGCAAAGGCATCCGGGACAACCGCAGTCACTGGTATATCCAGGGCCACATCGGCTCCACCTGGAAAGACGGTCAATATTTCCGAAGCCGAGACATACAATACGTGCGCCCGGCGTTCGAAGACCTTCTGCAGCGCCTGCAGACGGACTACATCGATCTCGGCATGATCCACTATGTGGACTCCGAGCAGGATTGGGCGCAGATCCAGCACTCGGATTATCTGGACTACATCATGGGCCTCAAAAAGGCCGGTGTCATCCGCCATATTGGCATCAGCTCCCATAACCCGAAGGTCGCAAAGCTGGCTGCGGAGTCCGGTTATGTCGAGATGATCCTGTTCAGCATCAACCCCGCCTTCGATATGCTGCCCGCCAGTGAGGATAGCGACACGTTGTTCGCGGAGGAATTCAGCGCAGAGCTCAAGGGGATCGATCCCGAGCACGCAGCGCTCTACAGCATCTGCGAGCAGCACGACGTCGGCATCACGGTGATGAAGCCCTTCGCCGGAGGCAGGCTATTCGACGCGAAGCGCTCCCCGTTCGGCGTAAGCCTGACGCCGGTGCAGTGCATCCACTATGCCCTGACCCGCCCTGCCGTCAGCTCGGTCCTATGCGGCTATGACACGAAGGAACAGGTCGATCAGGCCGTTGCCTACGAGAACGCCTCGCGCGAGGAAAAGGACTTCGCTTCGGTCATCGCCAACGCGCCGCTCCACGCCTATCGTGGCCAGTGCACCTACTGCGGGCACTGCAAGCCCTGCCCTGCCGGCCTCGACATCGGCATGATCAACAAATTCTACGATCTCGCCACCATGCAGCCGGAGGTCCCCGCCACCGTGCGCTCGCACTACGAGGCGCTGGAGCACACCGCCTCGGCCTGCATCGGCTGCCGCTCCTGTGAGTCCCGCTGCCCGTTCGGCGTGCCCATTGCGGAGCGGATGGAAAAGGCCGCAGCCCTGTTCGGCTGCTGAAGTCCCCTCTGAAACAGCAAATCACGCAGGCCGATTGTCAGCCTGCGTGATTTTCATTTCGATCTTTTATTTTTCTTCCGGCTTTTTCTCCGAGCAGAGCTCCGCTGCCGCATGCAGCCGCTCAGAGGACTCGCGGAATACGTCCTGCACACTGTCAAGCGCCTGCTTCAGACGGTCATAATCCGCGTGGAACCGATCGGACAGGCCTGTAATGTCCTGCCGTCTGGCCTTGAGCTTTTCCTCGGCCTGCTCGAACGCGCTGCGCATCCGGACGGCAGAGGCCGCGGCACGCTCGCGCGCCATGCGCTCTGTCTGCTCTGCACGGCGGTAAGCCGTCAGCTCCATCTCATCATAGCGCGGCTTCTGAACGGCCGCTGCAGGCCGCTCTGCGGGCTCCTGCGCCTGCCGGAGCGCAGCGTTCTGCTCACGCAGCTCGGCAAGCTCGGCGCGAAGCTGCGAAAGCTCCTGCTTCTGCCGCTCCGACTCCTCCTGCCGGGCGGCAAGCTCCTTCTTCTGCTGCTCCAGCTCCTCCTGCTGGCGGGTGCGCTCCTCCGCCAGGCGGCGCAGCTCCAGCTCGTGCTCGCTCGTCGTCTTCTGAATGAACTGCACCACATCCATGCGGTTGAAGCCGTGCAGGGAGCTGCGGAAGCTATCCGTCGTCGCTGCCATTGCCATTCCTCCCGATTCTCTCCCGATTCGGGAGTTTTTTCTCATTATAGCACGCGGAACGGCGAAAAACAATACATTCCACGGAAATTTGACGGATGTTCTCTCCCCTGCCCGGCAAGTTTTCCCATTTTTCTTCTTTACTTTGTCCAAACTATCTGCTATAATAATGGATGCAAATGCGCCGGTGGCTCAATGGATAGAGCATCAGATTCCGGTTCTGAGGGTTGGGGGTTCGAGTCCCTTCCGGCGTGCCATCTCCGGATCAGGCGGGCTGACGATTCATTCGTCGGCCCGTTTGTTGTTTATGCCGAAAAAAACGCGGATGATGCGCCTGTACTTTCTTCTTTCTCCTGTTTTCCGCTATAATCATAGCCGCGGTATCCCGCAAATCAGAACGAGGAGAAAGAAAATCATGAGAAAATGCATCCGCACAGCAGCCGCTCTGCTGCTGGCCCTCGCCCTTGCAGCCGGACTTTTCGGCTGCAGCAAACTTACCCCGATCGTCAGTGGGGGCGACAAACCCCACACCACGGAGCCTGTGGCCACAGGATCGCAAACGGACACCGAAGACACGCAGAACATGGAAAATGCAGAAGACACCGGTGAGCAGGACTGGGCCGGCGAAGAGGAGTCCTCCGATCCGGCGCCCGTGGAGACGGACCCGCCTGTGTGGGAGGGGCCGGAAACCGTAGTATATCTCGCGCCCTATGACGCGCTGGCCGTGGAATACGGCGGCTATTTCTATTATGTGGACCGGGACGACAATCTCTGCCGCACGACCACGGACATGACGGACTATACGCTCTTCTGCGAAGCGCAGATCCGGGGCGACGTCCGCATCATTGGCATCACGGACGCCGGGAGGATGTACCTGAGCAGCGGCGGGCAGTCGTGCTATGTCGATCTGGCCGAGGGCCGGGACGGCATGGCGGCCGACTACGGCATGGTCGAGTCGCAGACGTTCACAGGCGCTGCCCTCTCCATCGGCATCCGCGCCCTGCGCGGCGGCTGGATGTACTACACGAAGTCCGGCGAAAACGGTCTGTTCCGCGCAAAGATCGGCGCAGTACCCGAGGAGGAAAACTGCATCGTCTTCGACAAGGACATCCGTGAAGCGGCCGTGACCGGCGATTACCTGATCTACACCTACAACAGAGGCAGCCGCGCCGACCTGCAGGTCACGCTGGCAGACGATCCCGACAGCCTGCTGCTCACGATCGAGGGCAACGGCACCTATCCGACGACCATGCTCGCCGGTACGGACGACCGGAGCGGGACGCCCCTGCTGCTCGTCTCGCGCTATGAGCTCATCGACCGCGGCGCCGAGTACTCCGTCTACGACCTTTCAACGCTTGAGCTTGCGACAAACAGCATGCTCGACAGCGCCAAATTGCAGCGCCTTGGATATTGCTTCGGCAAAAATGGGGACGAGATCGTCTGCTTCAACAACTGTCTCCGCTTCGATCCCTTCGGGACGTTCTCAGACGGCAGCAGCCAATACTATCCGAACGCCTACTATACGGACGACTATCTCGTGAGCTTTTTCAGCATCACCTATGCCGGAAACGGCTGGTACTTCTTCGCGGACGCGGATCAGGGCGGCGCGACCCATGCCATTGAGGAAGGCGGCACCGAGCTCATCCCGCTCGTCTGACCCATAAAATCAGCCCGGCTGCCAAATGATGGCAGCCGGGAAAATTTAGGGAAGCTCTGATTAAATCAGCAAGAGTGGATGGCGAGAGATTTTCTGTCAAGTCAAGGTTTGAAAAATGCAGGAATACTTTGTGTATTTCAAGTTTTTCAAACCGATGGATTGGCGGAAAATATCCGCCATCCACCGCAGATGATTTATTCAGAGTTTCCTTAGCTCAAATGTGGTGTCAGGAACGCCGCAAGCGTTACGCTTTCCAGATAATTCTGAATGAGATTGTCCAGCTCCGTCCAGATCGGTTTCGTGCGGCAGTCCTGCGTGCGGTCGCAGGAGCACTGACCGTTTTCCATGCACGAAACAGGGGCCAGCGTGCCCTCCGTCAGGTTCAAAATTTCGGCCAAGGTGTATTCCTCCGGTCGGCGATTCAGCCGGTAGCCGCCACCCTTGCCGTGAATAGCATCGACGAGCCCAGCCTTCGACAGGACGGTCATGATATTCTCCAGATATTTTCTGGAGATCTCCTCGCGGTCTGCGATCTCCTTCAGGGGGACATATTCCTCCAGCCCGCTTTCCGCCAGATCGATCATGACGCGCAGCGCATAGCGGCCCTTTGTTGAAATCATCATTGCGTATTTCTCCTCAGAGGATCGTTCCGCCGCCAACGACGGTATCGCCGTCATACAGCACAACGGCCTGCCCGCGTGCAATGGCGCGCTGCGGCTCGTCGAACGAGACATGCACCGTGCCGTCCGGATTCTGCGTGACGGTCGCGGGCTGTTCCTGCTGACGGTAGCGGATTTTTGCCTTGACGTGCAGCTCAGCGGGCGGCGTTTCATAGGCGATCCAGTTGAAATCGCCCGCATCCAGCTCCGTGGTGAACAGGGCCTCATTCGGGCCGAGCACGACGGTGTTGTCCTCCGGGCGCTTCTCACAGACATAATACGGATGCTCGATGCCGAGGCCCAGTCCCTTTCGCTGGCCGATCGTATAGTGGATGATGCCTGCGTGCTCACCAAGCACATGGCCCTCACGGTCCACAAATGGGCCGGGCTTCGCCTTTTGGCCGGTTCGCAGCTCAATGACGCGGGCATAGTCTCCGTCCGGTACGAAGCAGATATCCTGACTGTCGCGCTTTCTGGCGTTCACAAGGCCATGCTTCTCGGCAATCTCACGCGCCTCGGTCTTGTGCAGCGTGCCGAGCGGGAAGCGCAGATGCGCCAGCTGGCGCTGATTCAGGAAATACAGCACATAGCTCTGATCCTTGCTGTCGTCCACGGCCTTTTTCAGGAGCCAGCGGCCGTTTTCCTGCTCGATGCGGGCATAGTGCCCCGTGGCGACGGCATCACAGCCAAGCAACTCCGCGCGCTCGACGAGTTTGGCGAATTTCATGTAGCGGTTGCAGTCGATGCAGGGGTTCGGTGTCGCGCCGCGCTCATAGGCATCCACAAAGCGGTCCATCACCTGCTCGCCGAAGCCGTCCGTGAAATTGAACACATAGAACGGCATACCGAGCTGATAGGCCACGCTGCGCGCATCCTCGACGTCTTCGAGCGAGCAGCAGCTCTTTTCGCGCGATACCCCGGCGTCCTCATTGTGGAACAGCCGCATCGTTGCGCCGACACATTCGCAGCCTGCCTCAGATAGCAGGAGGGCGGCGACGCTGGAATCCACGCCGCCGCTCATCGCGATCAAGATCTTCTCAGGCTTCACAGTGGTCACAATGCGAGCAGTCCGGGAACTTGGACTCGTCATAAGCGATGCCGTGCTTGTCGTAGTAGTCCTTCACCGCTGCCTTGATGGCCTCCTCCGCCAGAACGGAGCAGTGCATCTTGTACGCGGGCAGTCCGTCCAGCGCCTCGGCAACAGCCTTGTTCGTCAGCTCAAGGGCCTGAGACAGGGGCTTGCCCTTGATGAGCTCCGTTGCCATGGAGCTCGAGGCGATGGCGGAGCCGCAGCCGAAGGTTTCGAACTTGACGTCGGAGATTTTGTCGTCATCGATCTTCAGGTAGATCTTCATGATATCGCCGCACTTGGCGTTGCCGACCTCGCCGATGCCGTCTGCGTTTTCAATGACGCCGACATTGCGCGGATGCTGGAAATGGTCCATCACTTTTTCGCTATACAGTGCCATAACTGATTCCTCCTCAGAGAATAAACGATTTCTTGCCCTCGACCAGATCGCGCCAGACCGGGGACATGCCGCGCAGATAGGCGACGATCTCCGGCACGCAGGCCAGAATATGGTCGATCTCCGCTTCCGTGTTGCTCTCGCAGAGCGTCAGACGCAGCGAGCCGTGCGCGACCTCATGCGGGCGACCGATGGCCAGCAGAACGTGGCTCGGGTCGAGTGAGCCGGACGTGCAGGCGGAGCCGGACGAGGCACAGATGCCCTTGCCGTCGAGCAGCAGGAGCATGGACTCGCCCTCGATGCCCTCAAAGCAGAAGTTCACATTGCCGGGCAGGCGATGCTCGCGGTCGCCGTTGAGCGCACAGTGCGGAATTTTCGACAGGCCGTCGATGAGCTTGTCCCGCAGGGCCGTGACCTTGGCGATGTTCTCATCCATATGCTCGCAGGCCTCGCGGAAAGCCGCAGCCATGCCGGCGATGCCGCCGACGTTCTCGGTACCGGCGCGCTTGCCGCGCTCCTGGGCGCCGCCCTCGATGAGGTTCGTCAGGAAAATGCCCTTGCGCGCGTACAGAAGGCCGACGCCCTTCGGGCCGTGGAACTTGTGGGCAGAAAGCGAGAGCATGTCGATGTTCTGCTCGCGGACGTTGATGGGCAGATGACCGGCAGCCTGCACCGCATCGGTGTGGAACAGGACGCCGCGCTCGCGGCAGACCGCACCGATCTCGGCGATCGGCTGGATCGTGCCGATCTCGTTGTTTGCATACATGACCGTCACGAGGCAGGTATCCTCGCGGATGGCGTCCGCGACCTGCTGGGCCGTGACGAGGCCGTTTTCATGAACATCGAGCAGCGTGACCTCAAAGCCCTGCTTCTCCAGCCGCTTCAGGCTGTGCAGGATGGCATGATGCTCAAAGGCGGTGGAGATGATGTGCTTTTTGCCCTTGCGCGCGCCGAGCGTGGCCGCCGTCAGCAGGGCCTGATTGTCCGCCTCGCTGCCGCCGGACGTGAACGTGATCTCCCGGGCGTCGCAGCCAAGGTACTTTGCCATCGTCTCGCGCGAAGCCTGCAGGGACTCCGCAGCCTTCTGCCCCAGCGTATACAGGCTCGAGGGGTTGCCATAGCTCTCGCGCAGGAAGGGCAGCATGGCATCCACGGCGGCCTGACTCATCCGCGTGGTGGCAGCATTGTCAGCATAAACGTTCATGTGGATTCTCCTTTATGGTGTCTCCGGCCGGGCCGGAGTTGGAATTGTAAGATGCCTCCGGAAGAATTTCCCATCATCCCGGTAGGTTAATAGGATGATATCATATTTTACCCACAAAGTCAATGGGTAGTCCGCAGTTTCCCGCAACTTCGCGAAAAAATCTCAGAAAAGACTTGACTTTTGGCGAAAAATCGAGTATGATATGCAAGCTGATTTCAGTGATCTGATATCGGCGCAAAGTGGAGAGGTGGCTGAGCTGGCCGAAGGCGCACGACTGGAAATCGTGTAGGCGTTAAAAGCGTCTCGCGGGTTCGAATCCCGCCCTCTCCGCCAGGAAAAAGAGCACTTGCTGATGCAAGTGCTCTTTTTCAGTATAATCCACCCTTGCGGGTGAGGGAAATACCGCTCCGCGGTGTGATATCCGCCTTCGGCGTGTGATATCGCTGCGGCGGTGGGTGGATTTTATTTCACTTTCTGCAAAGCAGAAAATTTCACGCGCGTATCAACGCGCATTTCATATTTTGCGCCAGCGAAATATTTCACAAAACCGTTCTTTCATAAGTTCAAATTCATCTGTTCAAAGCACGTTATTTTGTTCTCTGCTATATGTCCGCCGTAATTTTGACAGAATTACGGTGGTTTTTTATTGCACGGTGCATTCATGCGTGATACAATGACGATAGATAATGCAATTGGGGGAGGAATATTATGATTTACCACGGTTCATGTATATCCGGACTGCACACGATCAAGGCAAATTCAAAATCCCATTCCACCGGCAGACTTGTTGCATATTTCAGCGAGGACAGATGCTATGCGCTGGTTTGCTGCAGAATCAAGGCTGAAAACTTTGTCACCATGGGCGTTGGTGCGGACGGCAGGCAGCACTATTTTGAGCGTTTTCCAAATCAACTGGAATCCCTCTACAAGGGCCGGCAGGGTTATATTTATCTTCTTGACTCGACGGATGGACTGACACACGGAAAAGGGCACTCATGGGAGAGCGAACATGATGTTCCCGTATCTCAATGCGAGAGCATTGCCGATGTATACAGCGAAATTCTGCGGGAGGAATCCCTTGGCAATATCATCATCCACAGATATGCTGAAATAGATCCGGCAGAGCAGACGGAACACGCAAATTATATCAGGGATCATATTACGGACGAAGGAGACGAGATGGCAAAATTCTACCGTACCCATTTTTCTGCCCTGTGGGATTGACAGCTTTCACCACAAAACGCTCACCGGTCTTATCTATGTACATATAATCTTTCGATATCCAACTAGCTTGTTTCTCTAGCTTTTTCGAGTTTGGCACCTGTTCCTTATCGCACGAATCTTTGTTCTCCGCCAGGAAAAAGACCTGTTGACGTTCGTCGACAGGTCTTTTTCCTGTATTCTTCACTTTTCAGTCTTCATGATTCATTCTTCATTCCCCAACCGCCGAATACGCCCCGACGTACGCGACCGTTGCCGTCGGGATCACGATCCGGCCGTTCTCTGCCCAGCGGTCAAAGATCGCATGAATCTCCTCCAGATAGGCTGCATAGCGCCCGTCGCTCTCTTGCAGAGAATACGAGGAGGACAGCACCCGGTCGAGATAGCCCTGCCGGTCATAGACCTGCGGATTGTCGGCACGGATCAGCTGCTCCCCGCATTTTGATTTTTGCCGCATAGCCGGTATACTGCCAGTCCGTCGCTGATCCCGCAGTCGTGAAAGCCTTTTTTGACCGCGATCCGCTTTGTGGCCTCCTGCGCCGGGTCACATTCGAGCACGACGTCCTTCTGCTCCCGCCGCGCGCGGCCGATCAGCAGGTCTGTCAGCGCCGAGGCATAGCCGCGCCCCCAGGATTCCGGGAACAGCACCCAGCCGATCTCCACGCTTTCCGCATCATATGCGTGATAGATCACATAGCCGAGAAAAGCGCCGTTCTCCTCGGCGGCATACACGAGCGGCGGCTCCGCCAATCCCGCCGTGCGCAGAAACACCTCGGCCTGTGCCCGGTCATAGGGCGGCTCCAGATAACGCATGACCGCCTGATCGGACAGCAGGCGGTACAGCGCGTCCACGTCATCAGGCCGCATGCGGCGGATCGTGATGTTCATTGGTTTCCTCCTTCTGCTTTGCTTTACGGCCCTGCACCTTCCCATTCGTGTTGATATACTGCCCATGCTTCTTTGTCCGGCTGCCATACTGGATGGCAACTATGGGCGGCAGTTCTCCAGGCTTTGGGGAACGGGTCCGCATATCTGCGGTTTTCTGCTGCAGGGAAGCGGAAAATCGTACCATTTTTATTATATGTCGGAAGGGCGATCCTGTCAATCCGGCAAGACCGGCTGATGCCCATGCGGAGAATCTATGGCAAAAACCGCCGGAGCGGCTGCCTCGCAGCGGCTCCGGCGGTTCTGTTTTCGTTCCGTTCAGGACGCCTGCTCAAACTGGCTGTTATAGAGGTCGGCATAGAAGCCGCCTGCAGCCAGCAGGCTCTCGTGTGTGCCCTGCTCGATGATGTCGCCGTCCTTCATCACGAGGATGAGGTCCGCGTTTTTGATCGTCGAGAGGCGGTGGGCAATGACGAAGCTCGTGCGGTGCTCCGTCAGTGTATCCATGGCCCGCTGCGTCAAAAGCTCGGTGCGGGTATCGACGGAGGACGTTGCCTCATCGAGGATGAGCATCGGGCTGTTCTGCACCATGGCGCGGGCAATGGTGAACAGCTGCTTCTGTCCGGCGGAAATGGCGACGTTTTCGCGGAGAACCGTGTCAAACCCGTGCGGGAGCGTCTCGATGAAGTGATAGATACCGCAGGCGCGGCAGGCGCGCTCCAGCGTTTCGTCCGAAACGCCGGTCCTGTTGTAGACAAGATTCTCGCGGACCGTGCCCTCAAACATCCAGGTATCCTGCAGGACCATGCCGAACAGGCCGTGCACCTCCTCGCGGCTCATATCCTTTGTGGAGATACCGTCGATGCGGATGTCGCCTCCGTCCAGATCATAGAAGCGCATGAGCAGATTGACCATCGTTGTCTTTCCGGCGCCGGTCGGACCGACGATGGCGACCTTCTGCCCCGGCGCAACATGGGCAGAGAAATCATGGATGATCGTCTTCTCCGGGTGATCGGGGTAGCTGAAGCGGACGTGGTCAAACTCGATCTCACCGCGCACCGGCTGCGGCGCGGGCAGATTCTTCGACTCGTCCGGCAGCTCCGGCTCCTGCAGGAAATCAAACACGCGGTCGCCCGCCGCCGCGGCGGACTGCAGCTGCGTCATGCCCTGCGCGATCGTCGTCAGCGGCGAGGTGAACAGGCGCACATAGAGGATGAAGGCCGTGATGACACCGAACTTGATGCTGCCGTTCATCACGAGCGCAGCGCCCAGCACGCACACGGCGACATAGCCGAGGTTGCCGATGACGTTCATCAGCGGCTGCATGATGCCGGAAAGGAACTGACTCTTGCGGTTTGCCTCATAGACAGCGCGGTTCATGCCGCGGAATGTCTCCTTGATCCTGTCATTCGCGCGCGAAATGCGCACGACGTCATGGCCGGAATACATCTCTTCAATATAGCCGTTCAGCGTGCCGAGGCTCTCCTGCCGGTCGACAAAGTATTTCTGCGAGCGCTTCATGATGAGGAACATGAACACAAAGCCGATCATTGTCGCCGCGATGGCAGCCAGCGCCATGCGCCACTCCGTCACGAACATCATGATGACGCAGCCCGTAAGCTGGGCCACGGCGCTGATCATGGACGGCAGGCTGTTGGACAGAGCCTGCTGCAGCGTACTGACATCGTTCGTCACGCGGCTGAGGATATCGCCGTGCGCAATGCGGTTGAAGCAGCTCATGGGCACGCGGTTGATCTTGGCGCACAGGTCGCGGCGCATCTGCTTCGAGAGGCCGAGCGTCACGGTCGCCATGATATAGTGCTCGATATAGGTCAGCAGGGCACTGAGCGCATAGATGCCGAGCAGCACGCCCGCCACGCGGCCAATGGCCGCGAGGTCGATCTCCCCCATCAAAGAATCGGAGATCAGATTCGTGATCTTGCTGAGCTGATTCGGCCCGAGAATCGTCAGCACCGCGCCCGCGGCCGCGAGCACCAGCGCGATCAGCATTGGGAGCTTGATCCTCTCGGAATAAGAGAACAGCTCAAGCTGCACGCCGCGCAGGCCGCGCTTGCTCTTCTCAGCAGGGCGCATGCCGCGCCCGCCCATCGGTCCCATTGCCATCAGACTCCCTCCTTTTCCAGCTCTGCCGCAGAGAGCTGCGACATGGCGATCTCACGGTAAACGCTGCAGTTCTTCATCAGCTCGTCGTGCGTGCCGATCCCGGCCACACGGCCCTCGTCCAGCACGACGATGCGGTCGGCATGACGGATCGTGCCGATGCGCTGCGCCACGATCAGGCAGGTCGTGTCGCTCAGCTCGCGCGCCAGACCGGCGCGGAGGCTGGCATCGGTGCGGTAATCCAGCGCGGAGAACGAATCATCAAAGATGAGGATCTCCGGCTTGCGGGCCAGTGCGCGCGCGATGGAAAGGCGCTGCTTCTGGCCGCCGGAGACGTTTGCGCCCGCCTGTGCGATCGGCGCATCGAGCTTGCCGGGCAGCTTGTCCACAAATTCCGTGGCCTGCGCCAGCGAGAGCGCGCGCTGCACGGACTCGTCGTCCTGCGGGGCGCTGCTTTCGCCGAACAGCACATTGCTGCGCACGTCGCCCGCAAACACAATGGCCCGCTGCGTCACATAACCGATGCGGTCGTAGAGCGCATCGAAGCTGTAGCTGCGGACATCCTGCCCGTCGATGAGCACCTGCCCCTCCGTTGCGTCATAGAAGCGGGCCGCAAGGCTGACAAGCGTCGTTTTGCCGCTGCCGGTCGCACCGATGAAGGCGACGGTCTCGCCCTTGTTTGCGCGGAAGCTCACATGCTCGAGCACGTCGCCGGACGAGGACGGATAGCGGAACGAGACATCGCGGAATTCCACGGTCCCCTGCTCCGGCGCTTCGGTCATCTTTCCCTCATGCAGGGAGATCGGCGCATCGAGCACCTCGTTGATGCGGACGGCAGAGACCTGCGCCATCGGCAGCAGAACGAGGATCATGACGAGCATCATAAGCGACATGATGATATACGTCGCATAGGTGCCGAACACCACGATATCGCCGAATGTCGAAATGCGCCCGGCAAGGTCCGTTGCGGATACGCGGTTCACAATCGCCGCGCCGACCCAGTAGATCGTCAGCGACAGGGCGTTCATGGCTAGGCCGACCGCCGGCATCAGCAGCGCCATGGCGCGCTGGTTGAACAGCTGCGTGCGCATGAGAACATCGTTGGCCTTCTCGAACTTGTCCTCCTGGTATTCCTCGGCATTGTAGGCATGGACCACGTTGATGCCGGTCAGATTTTCCCGGGAAATGAGGTTGATGTTATCCGTCAGCTTCTGCACGCGCTTGACCCGCGGCAGAATGACGAGGACGACGATAAGCATCAGGGCCAGCAGCGCCACGACAAAGCCCGCCGTGATCACAGACAGTGTCCAGCTCTTGTTGACGATCTTGATGACCGCCCACACGGCCATGACAGGGGCCTTGATCATGGTCTGCATGCCCATGGCAACGAACATCTGGATCTGCGTGATATCATTCGTCGTGCGGTTGATGAGGCTCGGCACGGAGAATTCCAGCATCTCCTTCTGACCGAAGTCCGCAACCTTCTGGAACACGCTTTCGCGGATGTGATAGCTGAAGCCTGCCGCGACCTGTGCATTGAGATAGCCGCAGAGGATGGCCATTACCGCGCTGATGAGCGTGCAGGCCAGCATCTCAAGGCCGGTGTGCAGCACGTCCGAAACGGTACTGCCCGGCGTTTTGATCTGCACGGTCAGATCGCTCATATAATCCGGCAGGCGGAGGTCAAAGTAGATCTGGCCCAGAATAAGTGCAACGCACAGCAGCGCCATGATCCACTGTTTCGCCTTCATTTGTTTGAGTAGTCTAAGCATAACAGGATTTCCTTCCAGAAATTATCTGCCCATACCGCTGAGCGCCAGCACGATGCCGTCCACGCCCAGCAGGATGAGATAGAAGCCGATCGTCAGGCTCATGGAAACGGCCGACAGCACGGGGTGCAGCAGCATGAGCGTTGCCAGCACGATGCCGAGGATATTCAGAATGAGTGAAATTGTATAGCTCGCGCGGCCCGCCGTCAGGCGCACCCAGTTCAAGTGCGTCAGGTTGGAGATGCAGTGCGTCAGGAACCACAACGGGAACAGCAGGGTCATGGCCCACTGCCCGGCAGAGGGATAGACCAGCAGCATGAAGCCGCACATCACGCTCAGAATACCACTGACAAGCGCCGTCATCGGGCCGAAGCCCGTATGGCGCTCCACGCGCGCATAAAACGCAATGTCCATGATTCCCGTGGCCACGGCAAGTACGCCATAGACCATCACAAAGCTCTCGAGCGCCGCCTCCGGCCAGATAAAGGTCGCAATGCCGAGCAGCACGAGCAGGATGCTGACGATGAGCGCCAGCCAGCCAAAGCCGGAACGGTCACGCATGATGCTCTTCCTCCTTCTGCGCCGCGTGAAGGATCCGCATGAATTCTTCACCGGTGATCGTTTCCTTTTCATACAGCACCTGTGCCAGCTGATCCAGCAGCGCGCGGTGCTCCGTCAGCAGGCTGTGCGCCCGCTCATGCTCCGTGCGGACCAGCTCAACGACCTTGCGGTCGATCTCGCGCTGCGTCTGCTCCGAGCAGCTCATGGACGTATCGCCGCCCAGATACTGATTCCGCGTGGTCTGCATGGCGACCATGTCGAATTCATCCGTCATGCCGTACTGCGCGATCATGGCGCGCGCGATGCGCGTGGCCTGCTCGATGTCGTTCGAAGCGCCGGTCGTGATCTCACCGAGCGCGACCTCCTCGGCCGCGCGGCCGCCGGTCAGCGTAGCCAGCTTGGCCAGAAGCTCGCCGCGGGTCATCAGGTTCTTTTCGCCCTGCTCGACCTGCATGGTGTAGCCCAGCGCACCGGACGTGCGCGGGATGATCGTGATCTTCTGCACGGGCGCGGAGTCCGTCTGCAGGGCCGCCACGAGCGCGTGGCCGATCTCATGATAGGACACGACGCGCTTTTCATGATCCGACAGCACGGCGTTTTTCTTCTGATAACCCGCGATGACAGTCTCGATGCTCTCCTCAAGGTCCGCCTCGGTGACGGTCTTGCGGCCGTCGCGCACGGCGCGCAGCGCGCCCTCGTTGATGATATTTGCAAGCTCTGCGCCGGAAGCGCCCGCCGCCATACGCGCGATGGTGTGGAAGTCCACATCGTCGCCCACACGGATTTTGCGCGCATGCACGCGCAGGATGGCCTCTCTGCCCTTCAGGTCCGGCAGCTCGACCGGCACACGGCGGTCAAAGCGGCCCGGACGCGTCAGCGCCGGATCGAGTGACTCGGGGCGGTTCGTCGCGGCGAGGATCATCACGCCGTTGTTGCCCTCGAAGCCGTCCATCTCGGTCAGCAGCTGGTTCAGGGTCTGCTCCCGCTCGTCGTTGCCGCCGAACTGGCCATCACGCTTTTTGCCGATGGCATCGATCTCATCGATGAACACGATGCACGGGGCCTTTTCCTTGGCCTGACTGAACAGATCGCGCACCTTTGATGCGCCCATGCCCACGAACATCTCAACGAATTCCGAGCCGGAAATGGAGAAGAACGGCACATTCGCCTCACCCGCGACAGCCTTGGCCAGCATGGTCTTGCCGGTTCCCGGAGGGCCGACGAGCAGGATGCCCTTTGGCATGGAGGCGCCGACGTCCGTATACTTCTTCGGATCGTGCAGATAATCGACGATCTCCGCAAGGCTCTCCTTGGCCTCGTCCTCGCCTGCCACATCGCTGAAGTGGATACCGGCCGTGGACTGCACATAGACCTTGGCGTTGCTCTTACCGAAGGCCATGGCATTCTTGCCGCCCGCCTGCTCCACGAGCTTCTTGCCCACATAACGGCCAAGCGCCAGGAACAGCAGCAGCGGCACGATGGACGTCAGGAAAAAGCTCAGCAGCGGCGACATCGTCTTCTGCACATCGCGGCTGAACGTCGCGCCGGAGGCATACAGCCGCTCCGTCAGGCTCGGGTCGTCCATGACGCCCGTGCAGTAGACGGTCTTGCCGCCCTTTTCCGTGTAATAGATCTCATCGTCGTCGATCTCGACCTTTTCGATCTGCTGGGCCTCGATCTTGCTCATGAACGTGCCGTAGTCGACCTCCTCGATGCTGCGGCGGTTCAGCAGCGGCGTTACGAGCAGATTGAACAGCGCAATGATCAGAAGCACGATGCCGTAGTAATACAGCAGGGGCTTTTTCGGTGATTTGACTTCCTTCATTCTGCAGCACTTCCTTTCCTCTGTTCATCGCGGATGGCCTCGAGCGCCACAAGCAGCGCATGGCGCGCCGCCTGCATGGCAAAGTCCATCGCATATTCCGCGAAGAGGAGCTGCATCTCCTCTCCGCTCTCATCGCCGCGCCGGACCTCGGTCTGCACGCGGCGGACAATTTCGCGGATCTCCTCAAACGCATCGGCGATCTCGCCGACCTGATGCGCGCGGCTGTGGCGCAGGCGCTCCGCCAGCGCATGGGCGCATTGTGCCGTCTCCTCGCGCGTCTGCGCAATGGCGGCATCCAGCTCGGCGCTTTCCATCTGCGCGGCTGACTGCAGCTTTGCATGCACGCCCGCAAGCTGGGCGTCTACCTCTGCCAGCTTTCCCGCCAGCATGTCCTGTTCCATGTTCCAGCACTCCTTTCCGTTTGCTCCCGTATTTTACCCCGTCGGCCCGGGAAACGCAATTTACACTTTCGCAGGCCTGTATAGACAAAAAAGCCGAAGTGTAAAGGTTTTTTACACTTCGACTCAGCTGTCAAATCCTTCAATCCTTCAATTTTTCCGGCAGGCGCGTCGCACCGCCCGGCGCAAAGGCGTTCATGCTGGCTGCCATCATCCGGTAGATATCGCGCACGGTCTCGTCGATGTGCGCCGAGTCCTCCTCCGTCCAGCTGCGCATCAGGCCCACCACAGCGTTGAGATGGTAGCGCAGCATCAGGCTCATCTGCTCGCGCGTGCAGCCCGGCGGGAAATGCCACCGCCGCAGGATGCGCTCGATGAGCGAGTTGAACGACTGCGTCACGAGCCGCTCCAGCTCTTCCCGATAGCCGGCGTGCATGGCCTTTTCCACAAACAGACGGGAGCTGAGCGACAGCGTGATCAGGTATTTCAGGCTCTCCTCCGGCGTGCTCTGCATGGAGGCCTCCTGCATGCTGCGCTTCAGGTTTCGCTTCATCATCCACAGCAGCAGATCCGGGATATCCTCAAAATGATAGTAGAACGTCTGTCTTGTGATATGGCATTCGTTCACAATATCCGTCACGGTCAGCTTTTTGCCGTCCCGGCGCAGGAGAAGCCGCCTTGCCGCGGCTGCAATGAGCTCTTTGCGATCATCCGGCATGCTTTTTCCCTCCCGTGCGGCGGCGCTGCTCCAACGTTTCACGCAGCTCGCGCAGATGTTCGTTCAAGGGGCGCTCCGAGCGCAGTGGGAAGAAGAAGCTTGCCTTCTGCGCGGAGCGGTCGTGCACGCTGCGGACGTGTGCCTTGAGGTTTTCATACTTGACGATAACCTCATTCTCATCTGCGAGCTTCTTGATACGGTGGATGAGCTTCGTGGAGTAGACGACGTCGATGAGGAACACGCCGTAAAACAGGCCGATGACAAAGGAGAACGCCAGATTGCGCGAAAGCCAGTCAATAGCGTGCAGGATACGCGGATGGATCAGAAAATAATACGCCGCGCCGAGAATGGCCCACGCCAGCGAGAATTTCGGGCAGATGAGGCCCTGAATATTGCCCCACTGCTTGCTGTAGTCCCACAGGCGGACATGGAAGCCCTTGAGGGCGATGAGACCGGCGAAATATTCCGTCACGGTCATGCACACCGCCATGATCAGGAACAGGACCACGCGATTCCAGAACGGGTCGCGGATAATACTGAACTGCTCCAGCGAGGCGATCAGGTAGAGAAAGCACAGACCGCAGCCATACAGCGGCAAATATGGTCCGACGCAGAAGCCGGGATTGATCCACTTGCGCTCCGGGTTCGCCGAAGAGAAAAAGCGGCGGAACAGCAGCTCCAGCACCCAGCCCAGCGTTGCACCGATGAAAAACAGGAAGGCAAGCGTCAGAAAAATATTCATGGTTCCTCCATGCGCCACGCGCTCGGTTTCGTCGACATCATTATATTCTGTTTTCGCCCGAAACGCAAGGGGTGATGATTCAGTTTGTCAAAAAGTCCCTCCGGGGCTTTTTTGCCAAGCTGCTTCCAGAATTGCAAAATATAATTTTGCTGTATCTTATTTTGCAATTCTGCCGCTGCGGCGGGTTATGGAACGGGAAAGGACACCCTGACGGTTTCCTTTCACACTTTTCTTCCCTCCGAAACTTTTGGTCTGGCAGATTTTTTGGCAGTCTGGATTCCCGTGTAATGTTAATGCATTTTGCAGCCGCTCCGCCGCGCTCCAGATCAGGCGGCTCAGGCCGCAGCACACGAGCGCAGGCAGCAGCAGAAGCCCGGAAAGCACCGCGCCCGTCCAGAAAACAGCGGCAGCGGCCGCTGTCCACAGCCTGCCCGTTCCCGTTTTGCGCATGATTCCACCTCCGCAGAAGGATATATGCGCGCCGGGTGCAGAAAAGAACCGTGCCGCATTGACAAATCTCCGATTCCGGGATATACTAAAGGTCAGAAAGGAGGCGTTCACAATGGATAACGAAAACGTCAAGAAGGAATGGAAGAAAGCCGGTTCCGATCTGGGTCACGCCTTCGCAGGTCTGGGCAAGATGCTCATCCGCACGGCCAAGGTCGGCATGGAAAAGGCCGATGAGTGGGCCAATAGCGACGATTCTCCCAAGGAGGAACAAAAGCCCGAGGGGCAGGAATAATTCCGCACAAAAATATGCCGGGCGATCCCGCATGGCGAGATCGCCCGGTTTTTCTGTTTATTCTGATTCCGCCTGCGGCTCCTCCGCGAATTCCGCAAACGCGCGGCCGAATTCCTCGGCGGCAAAGGCCCGCATCCGGGCGCAGTAGTCCCCATAGGCCGCAAGCAGACGCTCGGCCTTTGGAGAAAGCTCCGCGCCGCCGCCGTGCCGCCCGCCCGTCACCGAGACGAGCAACGGAAAGCCCAGCTCGCGCTCCGCCTGCTTTACGATGGTCCACGCCTTGGAATAGGCCATGCCCATGGTCATGGCCGCGCCCCGCAGGGAATGCGCCTCGCGCACATGGCGCAGGAGCTCCGCAACACCGGGGCCGAAGCATTTTGTTTCCCGAAAGATCCGGATGCTGATAACCGGCCTTAATTTCTTGTCCATAGCTTCAGTATACCACACCGCACGGGCCGCGTCAAGCGCGGCGGAGTTGACGAATCGGGCAGAATGTGCTATAGTCAGTGGCAAAGAGATCACAAGGAGTCGTGTCCTGTTATGCTATTTTCCGAAGCGCTGGAAATTCGCCCCGGCCTGACCGCCGTCATGGGCAGCGGCGGCAAGACCTCCCTCGTCTGCCGTCTGGCGGACGAGCTTTCCGCCGCGCGCGTCATCATCGCGACCTCGACGCATATGCGGCAGGTCCCTGCCCTGCAGACGCGCGTCGGCACCGTTGCGCCCGGCACGCCCGCCATCGTGGGAACACCGTGCGGCGACGGAAAATTCGGCCCGCCGGAGCAGAGCTGGGCCGAGCTCTGTACGCTTGCCGACTATGTGCTCGTGGAGGCCGACGGCTCCCGCGGGCTGCCGCTCAAGGCTCACCTGTCCCACGAGCCGGTCCTGCCGCAGGAGGCCGGGCAGGTCATCGCCGTGCTCGGGCTGACGGGGCTTGGCCGCCCTATTGCAGAGGCTGCGCACCGGCCGGAGCGCTATGCCGGGCTGGCTGGCTGTGCACCGGAGGACATTGCCACGCCGGAGCGCGCCACGCGCGTGCTCGAGACCGAGGCACTTCACACGCGGGTGCTGCTCAATCAGGCCGATGCCGCCGACGGCACGGCCCTGCTGGACCGGCTGCACTGCCCGGCCGTCCTCGCCAGCTTACGAAAAGGAGAAATCATATCATGCTCGTTCTGATCCGCGGCGCCGGAGACCTCGCCTCCGGCATTGCGCTGCGTCTGCACCACGCCCATCTATCCGTCGTCATGACGGACCTTCCGCAGCCGACCGCCATCCGGCGAACCGTCTGCTTTTCGCAGGCCATCGTCTACGGCAGCATGACGGTCGAGGACGTCACGGCCCGCTTCTGCGCCGCACCGGAGAACGCCGCCGCCATTCTGGCTGCCGGAGAGCTCCCCGTTCTGGCCGATCCGGAGGCGAAGTGCCGCACGGCCCTGCGCCCGGATGTCGTCGTCGACGCCATTCTGGCCAAAAAGAATCTCGGCACGCGCATCACGGACGCGCCCTGCGTCATCGGCGTCGGGCCCGGCTTCACGGCAGGTGAGGACTGCCATGCCGCCGTGGAGACCATGCGCGGCCACACGCTCGGCCGGGCGCTGTATCACGGCTCTCCCCTGCCGAACACGAACATTCCCGGCCTTATCGGCGGCTTTGCCGGAGAGCGCGTGCTGCGCGCCCCGGCGGACGGCATTTTTGTGCAGAAGCTCGAGATCGGCACATCTGTCCGCACGGGCGACATAGCTGGTACGGTAAACGGCGTGCCCATGCTCTGCCAGATCGACGGCATGCTGCGCGGCATCCTGCCGGACGGCACCCCCGTCACGCGCGGCATGAAGTCCGGCGATGTCGACCCGCGCGGAAAGCGCGAATACTGCGACCTTGTCTCGGACAAGGCGCTTGCCATCGGCGGCGGCGTTCTGGAAGCGATCCTTTCGCTCACCGGAGCGCTCCGCGCCTGAGGGAGGCCGTTATGGAAAGCCGCGGAAGACGCGTTCACTCCATTGAAAAGGCCATTCGCCTGCTGGACTGCTTCTGGGAAGCGGACAGTCCCCTCTCGCTGCACGAGCTGGAGCAGCGGACCGGCTGGGCCAAGAGCACGATCCACGGACTGCTTGCCACCATGCTGGACTCCGCCGTCGTGGAGCAGAATCCGACCGACGGGAAATATCGCCTCGGCTATCATCTCTTCGAGCTGGGCAGCGCCGTCCGGCAGGGCTGGAGCGTTCCGGAGCTCTGCCGCCCCCATCTGCGCGCCATGGCCGCGCGCCTCGGCGAGTCGGTCCATCTGGCCCGCCTGTCCGGTGATGAGCTCATCCTCGTCGCCTGCGAAGCCCCGCAGCGCGGCTTCCACATGACCTCGGAGACGGGCACGCGCCTGCCGGTGCACGCCAGCTCGCAGGGCAAGGCCATTCTGTCCGCCATGCCAGTCTACGAGGCAGAGGCCCTGCTGCGCAGGCGGCCGCTGCAGGTCTGCACGCCGCACACCGTGACGGCCCCGGAGCAGCTTCTGGCGCAGCTCCCCGCCATTCGCCGCGGCGGCTATGCCGAGGAGCACGAGGAATACCGGCTGGGCCTGAAATCCGTGGCCGCGCCCATCTACGAGGGTGACGGGCCATGCCGCTATGCCATCGGCGTCATCTGCATTGCCGGAACACCGGCTGCAGAATTCGCCTCCATGCGAGCCGCCGTGATGGAAACGGCGCAGAATCTCTCCGCCCTGCTGGGCCATCGCGCCCCGGGCGGTATATAAGAGGGGGATCCTATGCAGTATGAACCAACAACGCCGCAGCGGGACGGCTTTTCCATGCCCGCAGAGTTCTCTCCGCATCAGGGCTGCATTCTGATCTGGCCGGAGCGCCCCGGCTCGTGGAAAAACGGCGCAGCCGCCGCACGCAAAGCGTTCCGCAGCGTTATCGCCGCCATTGCCGAGAGTGAGACGGTCTATGTCGCCGTGAATCCGCACTCGCGCCCCTCGGCCGAACGGATGCTCGCCGGAATGGCCAACGTCCGCCTGCTGGACCTTGACAGCGACGATGCCTGGGCGCGCGACGTTGCCCCGACATTTGTCCGCCGGGCCGCCGACGGCGCGGTGCGCGGCGTCAACTGGCGCTTCAACGCCTGGGGCGGCGAGGTCGACGGCCTGTACGCCCACTGGGAGAAGGACGATGCCTTCGCGGGCGGCCTGCTGGATATGCTCGGCTTTCGCGGCTATGATGCCGCGCCGTTCGTGATGGAGGGCGGTGCCGTCCACAGCGACGGCGAGGGCACGCTGCTCGTCACAGAGGCCTGCCTTCTGAGTGCCGGGCGCAATCCGCAGCTCACGAAGGACGAGATCGCCGCAGCACTCTGCCGTATGCTCGGCGCGAAAAAGGTTCTGTGGCTGCCGCGCGGCATCGACGGCGACGAGACGAACGAGCACGTCGACAACGTCTGCGCCTTTGTGCGGCCGGGTGAGGTCGTGCTCGCGTGGACGGACGATCCCACAGACCCGCAGTATGCCTGCTCGCAGGCCTGCCTGCGTTATCTGGAGGGCGAGACGGACGCGCAGGGCCGCCGCATCCGCGTGCATAAGCTGCCCATCCCCCGCGTGCCGGTCCTTGTCACGCAGGAGGACCTCGAGGGCTATACGTTTGAAGACGGCGAGGACGTCCGCGAGGCCGGCGAACGGCTGGCCGCATCCTATGTGAACTACTACTGCGCAAACGGAGCCATTGTGCTGCCCGCATTCGGCGGCGAGAACGCCGCGTCGGACGCGCAGGCCGCGGCCATTCTGGCCGGACTGTTCCCGGAGCGCCGCATCATCTCCGTCTATGCCCGCGAGATCTTAACGGGCGGCGGCAATATCCACTGCATCACGCAGCAGATCCCGGAAGGAGCGAAATTATGAGAAATATCACCGTGGCAGCCATCCAGATGTGCTGCGTCCCCGATCCCGCCGAAAATCTGCGCACGGCCGAGCGCCTCGTGCGGCAGGCCGCCGGGCAGGGTGCGCAGGTCGTCCTGCTGCCGGAGCTGTTTGAGCGGGAGTATTTCTGCCAGCAGCGCCGCTACGATTTTTACGCCTATGCCACGCCGACGGACGAAAATCCCGCCGTGCAGATGGGAATCCGTCTGGCGCGGGAGCTGCACATTGTGCTGCCCATCAGCTTCTTTGAGCGCGACTGCAACAATTTCTACAACACCGTTGCCTGCATCGACGCGGACGGCACACTGCTCGGGACGTACCGCAAGACGCACATTCCCGACGACCATTATTATCAGGAAAAGTTCTATTTCACGCCCGGCGACACCGGCTTCCGCGTGTTCCGGACGAAATTCGGCTGCATCGGCGTCGGCATCTGCTGGGATCAGTGGTTTCCGGAGACGGCGCGGTCCATGGCCCTGCTCGGGGCAGAGCTGCTGCTCTATCCCACGGCCATCGGCTCGGAGCCGATCCTGGAATGCGACTCCATGCCGCACTGGCAGCGCTGCATGCAGGGCCACGCTGCGGCGAATCTCATGCCCGTCATTGCGGCCAACCGCATCGGCACGGAGGCCGTGCTCCCCTGCCCCGAAAACGGCGGCCAGCGCTCGGAGCTGTGCTTCTACGGCTCGTCGTTCCTGACGGATGAGACCGGCGCGCTGCTGCAGTGCGCCCCGCGCGATGCGGAGGCCGTGCTGCTGCAGACCTATGACCTCGACGCGCTGCTCGAGAGCCGCAGCTCGTGGGGCCTGTTCCGTGACCGCCGCCCGGAATATTACGGCGCCATCACCCACCGCGCACAGGATGATCTGACGCGATAAAGTAATTTAAAAAACCATACCGGCAGCTGTGAATGAACAGCAGCCGGTATGGTTTTATTATTTTCGGCTCAGATACTGTGCCACAGTGTCCGGCTCCGGGAAGAGGGAGGCCTGATGGATGTTGACCTGTTCGAGCTGCTGCACGATGGCCGCCTTGCAGCCTGCCGGGATCCGCAGCTCCTTGAGCACATGCTTGCGGAGCTTCCGGTCACTGTCCGCCTCGTCCGTGTCGAGGCCCGACAGCAAGAACGCGCCGTCCTGCCGGAGGATGCGTGGGTTGTCCTGATTGCTCTGGACAAAGACGGGGCGCAGCAGGTCAAACGGGCGGATATCGCGCGTGAAGGCGTTGTTCTCCTTCTGAATGTCGTAATACAGCCGCTCGAGGACAGCGTCGTCATATTTCTGGTTGCTCTTCTGCGGGAATTTGCCCGGCCGGAGCATGTAGCGGTACGACAGAGCCTCGAGATGGCGCTGATCCGCATGGCTCAGCTCCGGCAGATGGGACAGCATCTGCACACGGTCACTGGAGGCATAGGCCACATCTGCGGCCTCCACACAGAACACGATGACCTTACCGTCGCAGTCAGGCTCCGCTGCGCAGGCAAAATACAGGGCAACGAGCGGATTTGCCGTGATATCGAGCAGGCGCGTCGGCGCGCCGTAGTGCTGCATGTACGTCAGCTTTTCCAGATAGCGGCGGCCCGCGAACGGAGCCGGGCAGCGCACCTGCAGCTCATGGAAATAGAAGTCCTCCGGCTTTTCCCCGGTGCGATAGACACCGGGTGCGAGCAGGTAGCGCTCATTTGCCGCGCCGCGGTAGAAGAAGCGCAGCCGCTCACGGGAAAGCGCCTGCTCTGCGCTCCCTGCCTCCGGGAAGCAGGCGTCATAGAACGCCGCGGAATAGGCCCGGCTTCTGGCCGCCGCCAGCCCGGCAGCGTCGCCGCCCTCGAACAGGCGGATCTGCTCCCCGGCATCCGGCTCCCGCAGCGCCTCGGTCAGGCCCTCCCGGTCCGGCGTCGCATCGGCGGCGAGCCGCTTCCGGAAGCCCTCCAGCTCCGCATTCTCCGGGAAAAACGCCTGCAGAAATTCCTGCAAATTCTGACATTCCTTCATGAAAACGCGCCCTCTTTCTCTCTGATTTGCGCGGGGAATGGGCCTCAGTCGCCCAGGGGGATCTTCGCATCGGGGTCCGGGCCGAGCGTACCGTGCTCGGGAATGGTGCAGTAGGAGACGGGTTTTCCGTCCTCAAATGTGATCTGGTAGCCGTGGCCGGGGTCCGGCGTCCAGACAAAGCGGTGCGGCATACCGGGGAACCAGCGGTACATCAGCCCGCCGATCACGCCGCCGTGCGCAACGATGACCGTGTCCTTCCCCTGCGCCAGAATGGGGGCAAGCGCCTGCAGCGCGCGGTCCGTCAGGCCGTTCCAGCTCTCGCCGCCGGGGCAGACGTTGTTTTCATAATCGCCGCTGCACCACGCGCGGAAGGCCGGGTCGTCCTTCAGGTCCGCGTAGGTCTTTCCTTCGAATTCGCCGAAGCGCATCTCCTGCATGCCGGGGAGCGTGCCGTGCGGCCGGTCGCCGTACAGGGCGGCAAACGTCTGCTCCGTGCGGGTCATGCCGCTGGTAAAATACCGCTCCGCCTCCGGATAGCCGCCGCCGTCGCGCAGCGCGTGCAGGGCCTCGATGCCATCAGGCAGCAGCGGCAGGTCCATCGCGCCATAATAAAGCCTGCGGATGTTGCCCTCCGTCAGGCCATGCCGAATCAGGGTCAATTTCACTTTAACCGTTCCTCCAGTCCGCAAAATATCCGGCTGACGTGCTCCGCTCGGGCCGCAAGGCCCTGCAGCACCGCGCCGTGCACCTCGCGCCAGCGGCGCTCCGCCGCATCGAGCGGCACGACACCGGAGCCGACCTCGCGCGAGATGACAAACGCCTCCTGCGTCAGCGGCAGCAGGCGGTCCAGCACCTGCTGCGCCGTCTCGCCGCGGTCGGAAGCCGCGCGCGTCAGCGCTTCAAGATGGCGGCAGCAGCGCACGGGCGCTTCGGGCCAGCCATCCTTCAGGTCGAACACCGGTCCGACCATACCATGCGACGCCGCCCAGGTGAGCTTTCCCTGCCACGCGCCGCCCAAAATCAGGATCATTCTCTTACCTCACAAGACACAAGACCGCAGCCCCGGCCAGCTCGCCAACTGTCAGGCTGAAGCCGGAAATATCACCGGACATGCCGTCCAGCTGCCGGAAGCCGCGCCAGACGGCAAGGCAGTAGCCCGCCGCCGCCGCAAGCGGCGCAAGCCCGGCCGCCCCGCAGAGCACAGGCGGCACAACGCAGGCCGCCAGCAGGCACACGAGTGGGAACACGAGCTGCAGGCCCGTACCGCGCTGCATGGCGGCATACTGGCTCGTGCCCATCGGGTGCAGGCGCTGCACGGCAACGGAAGCGCAGGCGCGGCTCGCCACGGGGAGCGCCCCGAGCGGCAGCAGACGCAGCCACGGCGCACCCGCAAACAGCGCGCACTGGCCCGCGGCCAGCAGGACCATACAGATGACGGCAAAGGCCCCACAGTGCGAATCCTTCAGAATTTTCTGCCGCGTGGCAAGGTCGCGCCGCGACAGCAGGGCATCGCAGACGTCCATATAGCCGTCGAGATGCAAAAAGCCCGTGACGAGCCACGGCGCAGCGGCCAGCAGCACCGCCCGCAGCGGCGCAGGGCAGCCGAGGCGCTGCAGCAGCCATGTCATCGCCGCCCACACAAGTCCGACCACGCCGCCCGTGAGCGGCAGGCAGGCGACCATGTGCGGCCGCGCCTTCTCGTCCCAGATGCGGCACGGGCACGGAATGGCCAGAAACATGCCCCATGACATCATAAAGCCCGTGAACCAGCGCTTCACGGCAATTCCCCCTTCCAAAGACGCGGCAGTCCGGCCGTGACCTCGCAGACCGTGTCGAATTCCGCCGCTAGCGTGCGGCAGACGCACGCAAGGCCGCTGCGGTAGCGCTCCGTCCATTCGTCATAGGCCGCACCGTCGCGGAAAATATCGTCGCAGACGCAGACCAGATGTGCCGCACGGCAGCTGAGCGCCAGCAGCTCCTGCGCTGCCCGCTCCGGGGCGGCGGCATCCGGCTGCGCGCCGGAGAACATCTCGTTTGCGAGCAAAGCCGTCACGCTGTCAAACAGCACGCAAGCCCTCTCCGGCAGTGCGGCGCGCTCCAGCGCCCGGCCGCACTCGACCGTGCTGAAGCCCCAGCCCGCGCGCTCGTCCAGATGGCGGGCGATGCGGGCGCGGTCCTCGCCGTCCACCGGCTCCATCGTCGCCCAGTAGATCATGGGCGCACCAGCGGCAAGCCGGACGCAAAGCCGCTGCGCAAGGCCGCTTTTTCCGCTTTTGCTGCCGCCGACCAGTAAAATTTTCATGGTGTATCCACCCGGAACGCATCCGGCGTGCGGATGGACTCCAGATAATCGTCGTTGATGGCGGCCTCCGCAAACGTCGCCATGCCATTCATGACGGCGCAGGCGGCCTTCAGCACCTGAAAGGCCAGCGGACAGCCGCTCCCCTCGCCCAGCCGCATGCCGAGCTGCAGGAAGGGCGCAAGGCCCAGCTCCTCCGCAGCGCGGCGGTAGCCCGGCTCCTTTGAGGCATGGGACAGGAAGATCGCATCCCGCGCAGCCGGGCACAGGCGCACGGCGCACAGGGCTGCGACCACGGAGATGAGCCCGTCGGCTACGGCCGGGACATGCGCTGCGGCAAGGCCGAGGAACGCGCCCGTCATGGCCGCAAGATCCAGACCGCCGACCGCGGCCAGCACGCCGACGGGGTCTGCCGGGTCCGGCCGGTGCAGCGTGAGCGCACGCCGGATCACGTCCTTTTTCTTCCGGAAGGCATCGTCCGTCAGGCCCGCGCCGCGGCCGGTCAGCTCCTCCGGCGCAAGGCCGGTCAACGCCGCCAGAACGGCGGCCGACGTCGTGGTGTTGCCGATGCCCATCTCGCCGATGCCGACGGCCTGCATACCGTCCTGCGCGGCGCGCTGCGCCTGCTCCATGCCGACGGAAATGGCCGTCAGCGCCTGCTCCCGCGTCATGGCGGGCTCCCGCGCGATATCGCCGGTGGAGCGGCGGATCTTCCGATCCACGATCTCCGGGCAGCGGACATCCGCGTCGATGCCGACGTCCGTCACGACGACGGAATCGCCAAAGGCCGCCGCCAGGGCGGACATGCCCGTGATATGCCGTGTCATATTGATAGACTGACTGAGCGTGACCGAGACCGGCGTTGCCGAAACGCCCTCGGCCGTAACGCCGTTATCCGCCGCGAACACGAGCACGCGGCAGCGGTCAATCCGATTTTTCACCCGGCCGGTCAGTCCTGCCAGCCGGATGGAGACATCCTCCAGTGCGCCGAGGCTGCCCGGTGGCTTGGCCAGCTCCGCCTGACGGCGGGCGGCAGCGTCCATCGCGGCGCGGTCCGCCGGGCGGATGGAGCGCAGAAAGGTCTGAAATTCCTGCTCTGTCATGGTTCCTCCAGATAGCCCCGCGCGCAAAGCCAGCGCAGCGAGAGCTCACAGTTCTGATTTTCGATCGTATAATCCGCCGCCGGGCACTGCTCCGCCAGCGCGGCAAGGATATCCGGCATCGGGATCATGCCCTGCCCGAGCGCGTCGTGCAGGTCCCAGTCGCCGTCGTTGTTGTGCAGGTGCACATGGCGCAGCCACGGGGCCATCGGCGCGATCCAATCCAGAGGCGGCGTTTCGCTCACGCGGGTATTGGCATGGCCGACATCGAGGCACAGGCCGAAGCGCGGGTCGTTGACTGCGGCAGCGATCTGCACGAGCATATCCGGCCCCGGCTCCATCACGTTTTCCAGCGCAAGGCAGAGGCCGTCCGGGGCATCCCGGAGAAATTCCCGCCAGAATTCGACGGAACGGGCCGTGAACCACTCCGGAAAATAGACAAGCGGGATATAGCCGCTGTGCACCACGATGCGCCGGATGCCGAGCGCCAGCGCCGCCTGCGCGGTCTGCCGGAAGCGCAGCATGACGACCTCGCGCACGCGCGGGTCGATGGCGCAGGGCGACAGCTCCGCAAACGGCGCATGCAGCCAGAGAGAGCCGATCCCGCTGCAGCGCGCCCGTGCGGCCTCCGTAGCCGCAGGCTCCTCCAGCCTCCGCGCCTCGCAGAAATCCGTCAGCTCCAGCCCAAGGCCCCATTTCCGGGCCAGTGCGGCGGCATTTTCATCCATCCCGGAGAGAAATAACTTCCCGCGTAGCGTCTGCATGTATTCACCCACTTTCAAAGCCGCACCGCACGATTCCGTAAGAGCATTCGGCGAAGGCCGAAGCTGCAATTGTGCGGTGTTGCTCAAATATGATATCACAAAAAGCGGCGGATGCCAACATCAATCTCGATGCGGCATCCGCCATTTTCCCGGCATTCCCGCACCGCCGCAGAGCGGCGCGGGAGCGCCATAGTCTCAGGGAATCTCCGAACCAATCGTCTGCGGCTGAGCCGCGAAGCTTCTGCCGATTGATTCAGCGCTTTCCTTACTTGCCGAGGGAAGCGAAGCGCATCAGCAGCGTTGCGACCTCTGCGCGGGTCGCCGTGCCCTGCGGCTCGAGGCGGCCGTTGCCCATACCGCGCAGCAGGCCGACGGCAACTGCCCAGCGCACCGCTGCGAGCGCATAGGAGCTGACCTGCATCCCATCGGAGAACTGCGACAGATCATCGCGTGCGCCGGTGACAGCGCCGGTCTTTTCCGCATAGCGGACGATCATCGTGACCATCTGCTCGCGGGTCACCGGGGACTCGGGGTCGAACGCCGTGGTGGACACGCCGTTGATCACGCCGGCCGCATAGGCCCAGCGGACTGCATCGGCATACCAGGCATCGGCAGCGACATCCGCAAACGGGAGCGCCGCGGAGCTTGCCGGGCTGCCTGCCACGCGCCAGAGCACCATGGCGAACATCGCGCGGCTCATCTGGCCGTTCGGGCGGAACGTGCCGTCCTCAAAGCCGATGAACAGGTGGTTCGTGATGGCATAGTCCGTGCTGAGGTGATACCACTGCGCGGGATCAAGATCCGGGAAGGCGCGGCTCGGGCAGTTCGCACCGCCGTCACACACCGGGGCCTTGCCCGTCACCGTGACGACACACTGGCTGTAGGTGTGGTTGCTGTCGCCCGTCGTGAGGACGTAGACGCCTGCGGTGTCAAAGTGCCAGGCAAACGTGCCGTCCGCGGCCGTCCTGCCGAGCAGCTCGCCGCCGCAAAAGATCTGCACGCCCTCTGCCGGAGCAACACCGGTTCCCATCTGGTACACCGTTGCCGTGAACGTCTCGCTCGCCGCTGCGGTGAGCGCGGTCTCGTGGAACCAGACGTTGTACTTATAGCCGTAGTAGCTGTCGGAGTCGGCCGTCGACTCATTGGCAAACACGCCGTAGATGCCGCCGGCCGTGACGGGGACCGTCAGCGGGGAGGACGTATCATACGCGCCGTTCACGAAGTAATACTGGCCCCAGTATGCCACTGCCGCATTGGCCGCGTTGAAGTCTTCCGGGCCGGTCAGGCTGCCGATGTAGCCATATTCGCTGACCGTGAGGACATAGTCCTCGCCGAAGCCCTGCTGCAGCGCCTCTGCGACCGTGCTGGAGGAAGAGACCTCCAGCGTGCGGTCGATCGCGCCGATGCCGTTCACGCCCGTTAGGCGGACCGTGACCGTCGCCTTGAAGGGCTTCTCCGTCACATGGACGCGGCACTGGCTGTAGGTGTGCAGCTCGTCGCCGGTCGTGAGCACATAGTCGCCCGCATGCTCAAAGCGGCAGATAACCTTGCCGTTCTCATCGCTGACGCCCATCACATTGCCGTCCGCATAGACCTTCACGCCTGCCTGCGGCACGGCGGTATTGCCCTGCATCTGGCAGACCGTGACGTCAAAGGCCGTCTCGGCCTCGGCGGTAACGCTGCGCTCGTGGATCCAGACGTTGTACTTGTAGCCGTAGTTCTCGCCGGTCGTGTTCTTCTCGTTGGCGAAGATGCCGTAAACTGCGCCGTCCGTGACAGGGACCGTCAGCGGAGAGGACGTGTCATACGCGCCGTCGATGTAGTAATACTGACCCCAGAACTCAACGCCCGCATTGGCGGCGTTGAAATCGTCCGGGCCGGTCAGACTGCCGATGTAGCCATAGCCGCTGACCGTGAGCGTGTAGTCCTCGCCAAGGCCCTCCTGCAGAGCCTCTGCCACGGTCTTATCCGACGTTGTGTCGAACGTGCGGTCCACCGCGCCGACACCGTTCACGCCGGTCAGCACGACCGTGACCGTCGTCTTAACGGGAGGCTGGTCGCCGTCCGGGTTCGGGCCGTTCGTGCCGAGGACCGTCATGGTGGCGGAGACCTTCTGACCGATCAGCTTGGAGAAGTAGTCGTCATACCATGCGCCGGACGTAATCTTCTTGGCATACTTGGCAAAGACGGCATGCTCCAGGACGCTCTCAACGGTGACAGACGTGTTGTACTTCGGCTGCGTCAGCACCAGATTCTCATGGGCAATGACGGCCGGATTGCTGGACTTGAACTTGTTGTACTGCTCCTGACCGCCGACGGAGGAATAATCCGCCTGATCTCCGGCCACGATGCCAGCACCATGCGCGTCGCGGTAGTCATACAGCCACGTCAGGCCGCCGTTCTCGCCCGCAACGGCCTCGCGGAAGGCGTGGAGGCTCTTCGTCACGGCGTACTGCGACTCGTTCGCTCCGTCGTTCAGGCCGTCCCAGTAGTGGGCCTTGGCCTGCTCCATGAGGTTCAGCGCATCGTCAAGCTCCGCCTTTGTCAGCGGCAGGACCTTGAGGGCGATCTGCTTCTGTACGGAGACGTCCTTCGTCTTGTGCTGCATGGTAACGGTCAGCGTCACCTCCGCCGCGGCTTCGCCGGGCATCGGGCGGTAGATATTGGCGCGGTAGGCGTTGATCTCGGCCACATCCGGATCGCCCGAGGTGACGATGAACTTATAATCGTCATAGTTCTCGATGCCGGTAGCGCGTGCCGTGAGGAGCTGGATGTCGCCGTTCACGGCCTCGGGGTCGATGACCTCGCCGGTCACAACATAGGTCAGCTTCGTGACGAGATAGTTCTCGTCAAGCTCCTTCTGCATCTGCTGACGCAGCGGCTCGAGATCCTCGGCCGGGAGCGTCAGACGGAAGCCCTCGGCCTGCAGCGAGCTCTCGTTGAGCTGGAACGTCAGGGTCGGATAGAGATGGACCTTCGTGTCAACGCTCGGGCGTGTGACGCGGCCCGTCAGGACTTCGCCCGCCGTGCTGCCCTCGATGGAGATCAGCTTGGAATCGGATGTCCAGGCGAACGTGACGAACGGATAAGCGCCGGTACGCTGCGGGAGCTGCAGGTCGGAGATAATCTCCGCTTCGCTTGTATTCTGATTGCGGATGGTATCGAACGTAACGGAGGCCGCCGCCTTTTCGAGGTAATCCCGGACGGTGTCCAGATCCCAGTTCAGGATGACCATCGCCGTGATATCCGCACTGCTCTCGCCGCGCGTAAGCGTCAGCTCCACGCCGGAGACGCGGGCAAAGTGCGCCGCAAGGCCCAGCGTTGCGGGGTCCGCATTGAAATAGGTGATCTTGCCGTCGGCCGCGATGCCGGTCGTCTGCGCCACATCCATCGGGTAATCGAGCGCGCCGGGGTCCTTCACGGTGACGGTGAGGCCGTCAAGGTTATTTCTGCTCAGATAGTTTTCCACATAGGTGCAGAGGTTCGTATCCGTACCGGGGACCGGGTTCAGCGTGGACTTGCTGTCCAGCAGGGACTTGGCCGCCGTGACAAGCTCGTCGTTCTGCGCCTTCAGGGACTTCACCGTGATGAGGAAGGTCTTCGTGCCGGTCTCGCCGCCGTAGGCCAGCGTTGCCGTCAGCTTCACATAGACCGTGCCCGCAGACGGGAGCGTCACGACGCCCTCCGGCGTGATGACCGCGCCGTTCGAGCTGGCCCAGGTGATCGTGCCGTCAAAGCCCTCGACCGTCGAAGCAAGCGCCAGTGTGCAGTTCTCGGTGACGAGCGTCGGCTCGACCGTGAGCTTTTCCGCCGCGCGCGCAATGGCCTCGGCCGCCGCCGTGTTGACCACATGCGTGCCGCCCTGCCATGCCAGCAGCGGATAGCCGCCGTTGCGGCCGTCGTCCTGGTGGAAGGCTTCATTGCCGAGTGCAAGGACAAAGGCAGTCTCCTTCATCTCCGCGGCGGTCTTGGCCGTCGCTTCGACATTGACGCCGTCCTTCGTGTTGCCGGTCGCAGCAGAGGCGGAGCCTTCGAGATAATAGCTGTTCCGAATTTCGGCCGCATATTCGCCGACGAGCGCGCCGCAGGAAGCACCCTTGACGCTGCCGGTGTTATAGCAGTTCGTGACCGTGGGGTCCATGCCGCCCGTGTGCTTGCCCGCGATGCCGCCGACGCAGGTCGCGCCGGTGACGGAGCCGGTATTATAGCAGTTCAGGATCTGCACGCTGCCGTTTTCGGTGTAGCCGACGATGCCGCCGACATAGCCGCGGTTGTTGCTGCCGCCGTTGATCGCGCCGGTGTTATAGCAGCCCGTGATGGGCGCGTAGCTTGCGCCGACGATGCCGCCGACCTTCGCGTCGGAATAGGCGCTGCTCAGCGTGCAGGTCACACTGCCCTCGTTGCCGCAGTTCACGATCGCACCGCTGGCATAGACGCGCGCGGCGATGCCGCCCGTCACGCCGCCGTAGGAGGCCGCATTCGTCACGTTCACACGGCTGACGCAGCCCTCGATACGGCCGTAGCTCTGGTTGGCGAAGGCGCCGATCGCGCCGTCGCCCTCGATCGTGCCGACAAGCGTCAGATTCTTGATCACGCCGTCTGCCCCGAGGTAGCCGCACAGGCCCATCGCAGATTCGTAGGTATCGTCATTATCGCAGCTGTAATAGCCGCTGATCGTCTTGCCGTTGCCGTCCAAAATGCCGCCAAACTGCGCGCTGTATTTGCCGATACCGCCCCAGCGGTTGGCCTTCGGAGCCTCCGTGCTGTTGAGCACGAGGTTCACCATGATGCGGGCGTTGATCGTCGTCTCACCGCTGTTGACCTTCGCAGCAAACCACGCAAGCTCCTCCGGCGTCTTGATGAGGTACCACGTCACGCCGTTTTCGGTCTTCGTCTCCGGCGCGGTATCGGAGGCCTTGCCCGTCCAGACATTGCTGCCCTCCTCGAGTCTGACCGTAACAGTCAGATCCTTGCCCGCGACCGTGAAGGAACCGGCCACATTCAGATAGCCGTCCAGCATGACGGCATAGGAATAGGTGCCGTCTGGCAGGCTGTAGACGCCGTTCACCGCCGTCTGCTCGCCGCCCTCGGCATGTGTCACGGTAATGTCCGCGCCGCTCAGCGTGCTGCCGTCGTCCGCCTTCACGGTGGCAATGCGCACACTATGGCGCGCCGCCTGCTGCAGCGTGACATGCAGGCTGTCGTTTTCGCCCGTGACCGTCAGGCTGCCCGACGCGGTCTCATAGCCGAACAGGCTCGCCTCATAGGTGTAGCTTCCCTTCGGCAGGCGCCATGCGCCGTTCACGGCGCTCCACTGCTTGCCATCGGCATCGCGAAGAACGAGCTTTGCCTCGGCCGGGGTCAGCGTCACGCTGACGGGATAGGTGCGGACCGAGAGGGTGACCGTGATGGTGCGGCCTGCGCCGTCGATCGTAAAGCTTCCGGTCACATCGTCGCACTCATCGCGCGTGACAAGATAGGTATAGCTTCCGGAGACAAGGCGATAGGTGCCGTCCTCCTCCGGGGTCTGCTCCACGTTCTGCGCATCGTAGACATGGACGGAAGCGCCGGTCATGTTGACGGAGAACGCCACGATGAGCTTGGCATCCGCATCCTGCCAGGCAAGGACGGGATAGCCGCTGTTCTGATTCTTCGCGTCGTTCACGAATGCGCCGCCGAGCTTCAGCACGGTGTCGAGCGACTTCAGCTGCTCTTCCGTGAGGGCAGTTGTGTCGCCGGAGCCTCTGCCGATGGCCTGCATGCCCGTGAGGTAATAGCAGTTCGAAACGGAGCCGCCGTCGTTGTAGCCGATGAGCGAGCCCGCATAATTATAGTTGCCCGCTGCGGCCAGTGTGATCGCACCGGCATTGTAGCAGGACGTCACGGTCGTGTTCGAATCCGTCTGGCCGAGAATGCCGCCGACGCGGTTGCCGGTGGCGGAGCCGACGTTATAGCACTCACTCAGCGTAGTATAGTAGGCAGTGCCAACGATACCGGCCGAGAAATTGTTCGTACCATTGCTGATCGTGCCGAAGTTCGCGCAGCGCAGGACGGTCGAGCGCGCAGCGGACTTGCCGTTCAGACGGCCGACGATACCGCCGACATTCCGGCTCGTACCGGTGACCGTGGCATAGTTCGCGCAGGCCTCGATCGTGGCGCTGTCCGCCTGACCGGCGATGCCGCCGACATAGCCGCGGCCGGAGATGCTGCCGCGGACCGTCAGGCGGCGTACGGCCGCGCCGGTATCCAGGCAGCCGAACAGACCGGCATAGTCCGTCGTCTGCGAGACGAGCAGATTATCGATCGTGTGATACGCACCGTCAAAGCTGCCCGCAAAGCGGCGGGCATCGCTGCCGATCGGCGTGAAGGCCACATTGCCCATGTCCAGATTGGCTGCGAGTGTCACATGCTTTCCGGCAAAGGCATTGCCGGAGGCGACCTGTGCGGAGAGATAGGCCAGCTCCTCGCCGTTCGAGATGAGATAGGGATCCGCCTGCGTGCCGGTGCCGCCCGCAAAGCCGTCTGCCACCGTTCCGTCCCACTCGATGCCGGGGACCATGGTGACCTTGACTGTCGTGTCGGCCTCGCCGAGCGTGAACGTGCCGCGTGCCGTCTTATAGCCCGCAGCCTTCACCTGATAGGAATAGTCCGCCGGGAAGAGCAGGTAGGAGCCGTCCTCCTCGGCCTGCATAACCTCGTCGCCGTGCTTCACGGTAACGGCCGCCGTCGTGCCTGCGGCAAGGCCCGTGATCAAGAACGCCGCCTTATAGCGTGCAAGCTCCGTCATGGTCACGGGGACTTCAACGGCCGCATCCGTCACGGTAAAGCTGCCGGTGGCCTGCGCATAGCCGAAGGCCTCGGCCGTATAGCGGTACTCGCCCGCCGGAACGCTGGCCTTGCCGTCCGTCACGGCATAGGAAGCATCCGCGCTGTCCGTCAGCGTAAAGGCCGTGCCTGCAGGCGCGCCCGTGAACGTGACGCCATAGTACGTTTTGCAGCTGAAGTCCTTCAGATAGAGCGTGTCATCGTTCCTATCGCTGCTGTAGTCCTTGGAATACCCGATGGTCACGACGTCATTCGCCGCAACCTCCATCGTGTAGGTCTGGAAGGACGTCATCGCACCGGAATACGAGGTCGCATTGGACTTCGTCAGGTCCGTTCCGTTCTTCGTAACCGCCATATAGTCGTATTTGGACTCACTGGAGACCTTATAGGAGAAGCGGAACGTACCGCCGCTCCGGAAGGTCAGCTTGAGGGCGGAAGTCGTTCCCCCCATACCCTTGTTGCCGGATATCAGGCAAGTCTCGTCGTCGCTCTCCGCAAAGGGATAGGAGGCGTCGTTTTCCACGGTCGCCGGAACGTCCGCAAAAAACTCATCAAAACTTGCCGCTGCTGCGACCGGGATGCTGCACAGCACCATGCACAGCACAAGGATCGCCGCGATCATTCGTTTCATGATCCAATCTTCCTTTCTTAATACGAAAATAATAAAAACACTGCGGCAGAGGGCCTCGTTTCCCCTGCCGCAGCCGTTTTCCTGCGTCATGGCGCACCTGCGCCGCATGCTTCTGTAGGTCTTCTGACTCGTGCTCTCGGGTCTCCCCCGCAACGCGGCGCTCAGCCTTCTCAGTTCCCCCAATGACCGGCTTTCGCCCATGGAGCTCGCGTCTTGCACATACAGCGCCGGTCGGCGTTGCAGGCTCTCACTGCATTCCCTTGTCCATCTCCGGCTGTACATATGCCCTGCCGGAGCCACAAAAGCTTTTTATTTTTAACCTATTCAGTATAGCATATTTCCGCAGCATTGTAAAGCCGGATGAAAAACGTTCCGACCCTATAACCGCCGTTGACGAAGCGCCGAAAATACGCTATAATTTGAATTGTATATTATGATCCGCCCCCGGCGGGAAGGAGTGCAGCATTATGATCCAGTTATCTGATTTCTATGGCTACAGCATGTATACCATCTCTTCCGATACGCTTTCCGTCTCCGTGATGAGCCTCGGTGCGACCGTCACAAGGCTTGCCTATCAGGGCCGCAATGTCGTGGTCAGCCTGAAGACTCCGGACGACTATCTGCAGGACACCAGCTACCTCGGCGCGATCGTCGGACGCTATGCCAACCGCATTGCGGGCGGCCGCTTCCCGCTAAACGGCAAGACGGTGCAAGTCGAGCAGAACGAGGGCCGCAATCACCTGCACGGTGGCAGCGTCGGCTTCCACAAGCGCATCTGGGCCGCTGAATGCCTTGGGGAGCAGGCAGTGCGCTTCACGCTGCACACGCCGGACGGCGACGCGGGCTACCCCGGTGAACTGACGATGCACGTCACCTATCGCGTGGAGGGCAGCCGGCTCTTCCTCGATTTTGAGGGTGTCAGCACAAAGGACACCATCCTCGCGCCCACAACGCACATGTATTTCAACCTCGGCGGCACGGAGAGCATCCTCGGAACGACGCTGCAGATCAATGCCGGCCGTTGGATCCCCGTGGACGGCGAGCTCATTCCCACCGGAGAGCTGCGCCCGGCCGAGGGCCCGTTCGACTTCCGCACGCCGCACACCATTGCGCAGAACTTTGACCACGGCTTCGTGCTCGACGGCCAGGACGCTCTTGTGGCAGAGGACGGCGGCGTCCGCCTGTCGCTGCACACGGACTACCCTGCCCTGCAGCTCTACACCGGTGAATTCCTCTCGGGCAAGCTCCATCCGAATCAGGGCTTTGCCATTGAGCCGGAGGCCTGCCCCGACACGCCGAACCATCCGGAATTCGGCTCCTCCGTGCTGAAGGCCGGTGAGACGTTCCATCGCTCCATCACCTATACCTTCGAATCCACCGCAAAATGAGCCGCGCCGATTTGCTCTACCGCGAGACGTGTGCACGCATCCTGCGCGAGGGCGTCTGGGACACCGATCAGTCCGTTCGCCCGCGCTGGGCGGACGGTTCCCCGGCCCATACGGTCAAGTGCTTCGGTGTGGTGAACCGCTATGATCTGCAGGAGGAATTCCCGCTCATGACGCTGCGCCGCACCTATTGGCGCTCATGCGTGGAGGAACTGCTGTGGATCTGGCAGAAGAAGTCGAACAACGTCCGCGACCTCGGCAGCCATATCTGGGACAGCTGGGCCGATGAGAGCGGCTCCATCGGCAAGGCCTACGGCTATCAGCTCGGCATCAAATACCGTTTCCCGGAGGGAGAGTTCGATCAGGTCGACCGCGTGCTGTACGACCTGAAGCACAACCCGGCCAGCCGCCGCATTCTGACAAGCCTCTACAATTTCGCCGATCTGCACGAGATGGCTCTGTATCCCTGCGCCTATTCCATGACGTTCCATGTCAGCGGCAACCGGCTCAACGCCATTCTGAATCAGCGCTCGCAGGACATGCTCACGGCAAACAACTGGAATGTCGTGCAGTATGCCGTGCTCGTGCACATGCTGGCGCAGGTCAGCGGTCTTGTCGCAGGCGAGCTCGTGCATGTGATCGCCGATTGCCATATCTACGACCGCCACATTCCGCTTGTCGAGCAGATGCTGGAGCTGGAGCCGTATCCCGCGCCGGAATTCCGGCTCGATCCTGCGGTCACGGACTTCTATGCCTTCACGCCGGACAGCGTGCAGGTGGAGAACTACCGCTATCATCCGTTTTCGGCCAGAATTCCTGTCGCCATTTAGGAGGAGCCATGGACTGCATCGTCAACGTCACGCAAAACTGGGGCATCGGGAAGGACGGCGATCTGCTTGTCTCCATTTCCGCTGACCTGCGCCGCTTCCGCGCGCTCACGACCGGGAAGACCGTGATCTATGGCCGCAAGACCCTGCTCACCTTCCCCCACGCGCGCCCGCTGCCGAACCGCGAGAACTGGATCCTATCGGCCACGCCCGGCTTTTCCGTGCCGGGCGCAGCGGTGTTTCCGTCGCTTGCGGCCCTGCAGGAAGCCATGCGTACCCGTCCGGCCGATTCGCTGTGCCTCATCGGCGGTGCGAGCGTCTACCGCGCGCTGCTGCCGTGGTGCAGCCGCGTGCTGCTCACGCAGACCTGCGCCGACCTGCCTGCCGACCGGTTTTTCCCCGATCTGGACCGGCTCCCGAACTGGCGCTGCACGGACACCGGCCCCCTGCAGGAGGACGGCGGCCATTGCTTCCGCTATCTGACCTACGAAAACGACGCTCCGCTTCCATTATGAACATAGAATTGCTCCCTTCTGCGCAGACTAAGCGCCGAAGGGAGTGATTTTTATGCCGATTTTACCTTTGACGGAAGAAAATTTCGAGCAGGAGGTCCTGCAGGCCGAGGGGCCGGTGCTCGTAGACCTCTTTGCCGCGTGGTGCGGCCCGTGCCGTGCGCTTGCGCCGGTGCTGGAGACGCTGGCAGAGGCTCGGCCGGAGCTGCGCATCGGAAAGGTCGATGTGGACGCCCAGCCCGAGCTTGCGGCGCGGTTTGACGTGCTGACCGTCCCGACGCTGCTGCTGTTCCGCTCCGGCAGGCTGCTCCGGCGCACGACCGGCGCAAAAACGCTGACGGAGCTGGAGGAATTCCTGCGGAGCGGCGAAGCATGAGATGCTATGACATGGCCGTGGTCGGGGCCGGACCGGCGGGCTGCACGGCGGCTCTCTATGCCGCCCGCGCCGGGCTGGACGTGCTCGTTCTCGAGCGGCTCGGCCCCGGCGGGCAGATGGCGCAGACGCAGCACATTGAGAATTACCCCGGCTTTCCGGACGGCGCAGACGGAGCCGCGCTGGCAGACGGCATGAAAGCGGGTGCGGAGCGCGCGGGAGCCATTTTTCTGCTGGCCGACGTCCGCAGCGCGCAGCTCACCGGCCGCGTAAAGGAGCTGCAGACGGACGGCGGGCCGGTCCTTGCCCGGACCGTTGTGCTCGCCACGGGAGCGGGCCCGCGGAGGCTCGGGCTGCCGCAGGAGGACGAGCTGCCCGGCGTGAGCTACTGCGCCGCCTGCGACGGGGCGTTTTTCCGCGGGAAGGACGTCGCCGTGGTCGGCGGCGGCAATTCCGCCGTCAGCGAAGCCCTGCTGCTGTCGCGGCTGTGCCGCCATGTGACGCTCGTGCACCGCCGCAGCACGTTCCGGGCAGCGCCCGCCGGGCTGGCGGCGCTGGAAAAGCAGGACAATGTGACATTCTGCCGGAACAGCATCGTAACGGAGCTGCTGGGCCGTGAGCGCCTGACCGGCATCCGCCTGCAGAACGGCCGGGAGCTGGAGATCAGCGGCCTGTTTGTCTGCATCGGCCGCACGCCTGTCTCCGCCCTCGGCGGCGAGCAGCTCCGCCGGACGCCGGACGGCTATTACTGCGCGGACGAGACGACACGGACCGGCCTGCCGGGCGTTTTTGCCGCAGGCGACGTGCGGGAAAAGCAGCTGCGCCAGATCGTTACGGCCGTCTCGGACGGCGCAGCGGCGGCGCAGCAGGCGGAGCATTATCTGGGCAAAACGTCCCGCAGGGCGGAAATATAGCGCGGATCCGTGCCGCAGCAGCCGCCGACGAGTGCAGCTCCGGCATCGATCAGCGTGCGCATATGCTGCGCGAATGCCGCCGGGCCCATGGAATAGATGGCCTCGCCCTCCGGCGAGATCTCCGGCATACCCGCATTCGGCTTGACAAGGAGCGGCACCTTTGCAGCCTGCCTCATGTTGCGCACAAGGCTCTCGAGCTGGTCCGGGCCGGTGGAGCAGTTGATGCCGACGGCGGCCGCGCCGAGCTCCTGCAGCGTCTCCACGGCCTCGACGCAGGTCCCGCCGAAATAGCCGCTGCCGTCGGCCTGCACCGTCATGCTGCACAGGACCGGCAGGGCGCAGACACTCTGCGCCGCCTCGAGGGCGACGGTCATCTCGTCGATGCCGAGCATGGTCTCCACGACGAGCAGGTCGGCCCCGGCCTCGGCCAATGCCGTAATTTGCTCCGTGTAAATCTCAAACAGCTCGTGATATGTCATTGTCCCGGCAGGCTCGAGCGGCACGCCGGTCGTTGTGAGGTCGCCTGCCACGAGCGCGTGGCCGCCTGCCGCCTCGCGCGACAGGGCAACGAGCTGCCGGTTCAGAAGCGCAACATCGTTCTCTCGGCCGCAGCGTGCAAGCCCGCGCCGGTTGGCGCAGAACGTCGGCGCATAGATGATCTGTGACCCGGCCGCGATATAGTCCCGCTGCAGAGCCAGCAGAGGCTCCGGATGCTCTGTGACCCAGGCCTCCGTACAGATGCCGCGCGGCATGCCCGCGCGCATCAGGTTCGAGCCGGTCGCGCCGTCGAGCAGTACGGGGCCGCGCGCAAGCAGCGCCTGAAAAGCTTCGTTTGTCATAGGTTCCTCCGTGGTATGGATTTCTTTCTCTATTCTACCCGTTTCGGCGGGAATTTGCAACGAGAAACTTCCGCATGCATTTTCGGTTGCATTCCGGTGGGGTTTCTGCTAGAATAGCGATAGATTCCATTCATTATTACAAGGAGGACAATATGAAAAAGTCCGTACTGCGCAAATATGCCACGCTGATCGCCACGGTCGGCGTCAATGTCCAGAAGGGTCAGGAGGTCTTCATCGCCGCCGAGCTCGATCAGCCCGAATTCGTAAAGATGGTCGTTGAGGAATGCTACCGCGCCGGTGCCAAGCGCGTTGTGGTGGACTGGGACTATCAGCCGCTGACGAAGCTCCATGTCCGCTGGCGCAGCCAGAAGAACCTCTCCACGCTGGAAAACTGGGAGGAGGCCCGCTGGCAGCACTATGTCGATGAGATTCCCTGCCGCATCTACCTGATTTCCGAGGACCCGGACGGTCTGCGCGGCGTCAATCAGGAAAAGATGGCCAAGGCCGGTCAGGCCAAGTACAAGGTCATCCGCCCGTACCGCGACCAGATCGAGAACAAGTATCAGTGGTGCATCGCGGCCGTCCCCGGTGTTGCGTGGGCAAAGAAGCTCTTCCCGAACCTGTCGAAGGCACAGGCCGTCGAGAAGCTGTGGGAAGCCATTCTGGCCGCCTCCCGCGTGGACGACGACCCCGTTGCCGCATGGAAGGCCCATAACGAGGACCTCGCCCGCCGCTGTGCCTATCTGAACGACCTCGGCATCACGGAGCTGGAATATCACAGCTCGAACGGCACGAATTTCAAGGTCGGCATGATCGAAGACGCCGAATTCAAGGGCGGCGGCGAGAACTCTCTGCTCGGCCACTTCTTCAACCCGAACATCCCGACGGAGGAGGTCTTCATCTCTCCGAAGCGCGGCGTGGCAGAGGGCATCGTCTATTCCACGAAGCCTCTGTCCTATCAGGGCCAGCTTATCGAGAACTTCTCCATCCGCTTTGAGGGCGGCAAGGCCGTCGAGGTCCATGCCGAAAAGAACGAGGCCCTTCTGCAGAAGCTCATCTCCATGGATGAGGGCGCTTCCTACCTCGGCGAGTGCGCGCTCGTTCCCTATAACTCCCCGATCCAGAATTCCGGCCTGCTGTTCTACAACACGCTGTTCGACGAGAACGCCGCCTGCCATCTGGCGCTCGGCATGGGCTTTGCCGACACGATCAAGAATTTTGAGAACTACACGCTCGACGAGTGCCGTGCCAAGGGCATCAACGATTCCATGGTGCATGAGGACTTCATGATCGGCTCCGCCGACCTGTCCATCGACGCGCACACGCGCGACGGCCGCACCGTGCCGATCTTCCGCGACGGCAACTGGGCATTTTAATAGGGATCTCTGAATATATCAGAGCTTTTCTGAGTCCCGAACATAAAAGCTGCTGCAGCGATTGTGCTGCAGCAGCTTTTTTATTCCGTTAGTAGGGTGAGCTTCCCGGTTCTGCGGGTCGCGTTCAGGTCGATGAGGCGCTGGTTTTGGCTTCCGCGCCAGCGGAGCTCCAGTGAGCGCTCCGCCTCGACATACGGTCCGTCCACGAGCACATCGGCAGCCGCCAGCAGCCGCAGGCGCGCCGGGTCTGACTCCTGCACGAGCGCCTCATAGCGCCAGCCCGTGTAGACCCAGACATTGCCGCCCAGCGCGTGCACGGCCTCTGCCAGCGCAGCGCACTCCGCTGCCTGCTCCATCGGCTCCCCGCCGGAGAGCGTCAGGCCGTCGAGCAGCGGGTCTGCAGTATAGCGAGCCAGCAGCGCCGTTGTTGTTTCCTCGCGGCCGCCTGCCGGGTCGTGCGTCTGCGGATTGTGGCAGCCGGGGCAGCGGTGCGGGCAGCCCTGCGTGAACACGGTCAGCCGCAGGCCCGGTCCGTCCACGATAGACTCGGAGACCGTTCCGGCAATGCGCATCAGTCCGTCACCCCGTGCTTGACACGGTCGCGCTCCTCGGCGCGCTTGCCGTTGTTGAAGCGGTCGAGCGTGCCCACAAGATAGCCCGTGATGCGGCGGATACGCTCAAACGGCTGGTCCGGCGTCTCGCGGCGGCCGCAGCGCGGGCAGGTATCGCCAATGATGCCGTTAAAGCCGCAGACCGGGTCGCGGTCGACCGGGTGGTTGATGGAGCCGTAGCCGATACCGCACTGGCCCATAAAGCGCACGACCTTCTCGAATGCGGGCAGATTCTGCAGCGGATCGCCGTCCATTTCAATGTAGGAGATATGGCCGCCGTTCGTCAGCGCATGATAGGGTGCCTCGATGCGGAGCTTGTCAAAGGCCGAGATCGGATAATACACCGGCACATGGAAGCTGTTCGTGTAATACTCACGGTCCGTTACGCCGGGGATCACGCCGAAGCGCTTGGCATCCATCCGGACGAAGCGGCCGGAGAGGCCCTCCGCCGGGGTGGCAAGGCAGGAGAAGTTCAGGCCGCGGGCCGCCGACTCTCGGTCGGCACGGTCGCGGATGCGGCCGATGATCTCAAGTCCGAGTGCCTGCGCCTCGGCGCTTTCACCGTGGTGCGCGCCGGTCAGCGCCTTCAGGCACTCGGCAAGGCCGATGAAGCCGATGGAGAGCGTGCCGTGCTTGAGCACCTCGCGCACCTCATCGTCCGGGCCGAGCTTTTCGGAGTCCAGCCAGACGCCCTGCCCCATCAGGAAGGGGAAATTGCGCACGCGGCGGCGGCTCTGGATCTCGAGCCGCTCGAGCAGCTGGCCGACGACAAGGTCGAGCATCTCATCAAGGCTGCGGAAAAAGGCCTCGCGGTCGCCGCGTGCCAGAATGGCGAGCCGCGGCAGATTGATGGACGTGAAGGAAAGGTTGCCGCGCCGCGCCGTGACCTCGCGGGAGGGATCGTAGGCATTCGCCACCACACGCGTGCGGCAGCCCATATAGGCGATCTCCGTTTCGGGATGGCCCTCTTTGTAATATTGCAGGTTGAACGGGGCATCCTGGAACGAGAAGTTCGGGAACAGGCGCTTGGCGCTGCAGCGGCAGGCCAGCCGGAACAGGTCGTAGTTTGGCTCACCCTCGTTGAGATTCACGCCGTTTTTCACACGGAAGATCTGAATGGGGAAGATCGGCGTCTCACCGCTGCCAAGCCCGGCCTCCGTGGCGAGCAGCAGGTTTTTCATCACAAGGCGGCCCTCCGGCGAGGTATCCATGCCATAGTTGATGGAGGAAAACGGCGTCTGCGAGCCGGAGCGGGACTCCATGGTGTTCAGATTGTGGATAAGCGATTCCATGGCCTGATACGTCGCGCGGTCCGTCTCCTCTGCGGCGCGGCGGGCAGCGAATTCCTGCGCGCGGCGGATATCGCCCTCCACGCAGCCGAAGGCAGCCTTGAGCTGCGCCGCCTCGGCATCGTCATAGGCCTTTTGCCCGGCAAGCGCCGGAGTCAGGCCCTTTTCGGCCAGTGAAGCCGCAAAGCCCCGGAGCTGGGCATCCGTCGGCGTCACGCCGCACAGCAGCTCCAGCGCACGGCTGAGGTTCTGGCGGTAGCAGGCGCGGTACGTCTTGGCGACGCCCTCGGCCATGGCATAGTCAAAATTCACGATGCTCTGGCCGCCGTGCTGGTCATTCTGGTTCGACTGGATGGCAATGCAGGCCAGCGACGCATACGACGCGATGCCCTGCGGCTCGCGGATATGGCCGAGGCCGGTGGAAAAGCCGCCGTGGAACAGCGAAAGCAGGTCGATCTGGCAGCACGTTGTCGTCAGGGCGTAAAAATCAAGATCGTGGATGTGGATATCGCCGCGCTCATGCGCCGTGGCATACTCCGGCTTCATCAGGAAGGACTCGGAGAACTGCTTGGCGGCCTCGGAGCCGTAGCGCAGCATGGTACCCATGGCGGTGTCGCCGTCGATGTTGGCGTTTTCGCGCTTGATGTCCGAATCGGCGGCATCCTTGAACGTGATCTCCTCAAATTTGCGCATCAGGCTGGAATTCACCTGCCGCGCGCGGCTGCGCTCCTCGCGGTAGAGGATGTAGGCCTTGGCTGTGCGGCCGTAGCCCTCCTGCATCAGCACCTGCTCCACAAGGTCCTGCACATGCTCGACCTCCGGCTCGCAGCCCTCCAGCTCGAGCATGGTCTCCACCTTGCGGGCAAGCGCGTCGGAGACGTCCTCCATGCCGGTCTGCCCGACACCGAGGAATGAACGCCAGATCGCGTTCCGGATCTTTTCTGTATGAAATTCTACGAGACGCCCGTCCCGCTTGCGGATCATTTTCTGCGTCATGACTGTCTCCTCTCGCACACAAGATATGGTAGTACCGCGCAGGCACAAAACGCATATATCGTACTGCAAGTTCCGGTGTCTGTCAAGCGCGGCCCGGCTGAAATAGTGCACAAAAAAATCGGGGCCGTTTTCGGCAGACCCGCGATTTTCCGTATAATCTACGCACCGGGTGTGCATACTATCCACAGCATATGACAACAGGAGGGAAATCAAGATGGACATGCTTGCGCTGATTCTGAGCATCATCGGCTCGATCAACTGGGGGCTGGTCGGCATTTTCAAATTCGATCTGGTCGCCTGGATCTTCGGCGGCCAGACGGCCGTCGTCAGCCGCATCATCTACACGATCGTCGGCCTCGCGGGACTGTGGTGCATCTCGCTGCTGTTCCGCCGCCGCCCGCTGCGCGCCGCAGAGGACGATGCATAACCAGCAGAAAAACTGCACAAAGGCAGACTGCCGGACCGAGCCGCAATGGCCCGCCGGCAGTCTGTTTTTTTCGTTCTACCAGAGTAGTGCGGCCGCGACCGTCGGGACTACGAGAATGCCCGCCGCGATGAGCATCGTCTGGATGGTGCTGCGCGTTTTGCGCGACAGCAGCAGGATGACCGCCGCACCGCCTGCGCCGAGCAGCACATGCATGAGCGCGCGCAGCCCCAGAACGGTCCGGATGCGCCAGCCCGCTGGCACGCCGCTCAGCAGGGGCAGGCTGTTTGCCTGTGCGCCCCACTCCGGCAGTCCGTAGGCCCCGCGGACGGCAAGCAGGCGCGGCAGGAAGGCCGCAGTCACCATCAGGAGCACCAGCACCGCCGTGAGCAGCAGCTTGCGCCGCAGCACGCGCCCGTTCGCCCCGGCCGCCGTCTGCAGAACGGCAACGCCCGTCTCCTGCTCCATGGCAAACACGGCGGACAGCGCGACCGTCAGGAAGAAGAACAGCTTCGCAAGGTCCAGCAGGTCCTTCTGCACACCAAAGTAGCCTAGCAGGACGTTATAGCCCGTCTCATAGACATAGGACTGCCCCGGCTGCAGCTGCTCATACTGCTGCTTTGCCTTCTCAAAGCCGTCCTGCGCCCGCAGGGCCGAGAGAACGTCGCGCGCCATGAACTGCAGCGCATCCTCGTTGCCCTCCGTGATGCGGGCATAGTCCGCAAGCTCGTTCTGCAGCTCCGCAAAGCGGGCCGTCTCCGAGGCAAGATAAGCGTTCTTTTCCGGCGTCGGCTCGCCTGCCAGCTTTTCGGAATACGCGCGGTAGAACCATTCGTCCGCATTGAAATAGGCCCGAAAATCGCGATAAGATCCGATCTGCACCAGCACGAACACCGCAAGCACCAGCAGCGCCCCGCCCGTGAGCAGAAGCTTCCGCGCCTCATAGGCCAGCAGCACCGTGTGCCGCAGGCGCGGCAGCGGCAGGCCCCGGCGCTGGCGCACCGGCTGGACCGCCTGCGTGCGGCAGAACACCACCGCGCCGCCGAGGCAGCCACCCACCGTCAGCAGCAGGAGCATAGCGGGAAGCAGCGCCGTCTGCCGGAGCGGAAGGCCAAAGAAATTCAGATAAATGCAGCCACGCCAGCTCTCCTCGACCTCGGCCGCACAACTGAGGCTGAGCAGCCGGGGCCAAAGTGAGCCGCGGCTGCCGAGCAGCAGGGCAAGCCCCGCGCCGCCGCCCGCAAGCAGGAACGCGGCCCACGCGCGGCCCGTCGTGGTGCACAGCAGGAAGAACAGCGCCCCCACGGCCCAACCCCACAGGAGCTTTTCGCCCAAAAAGCACAAAAGCCAGCCAAACACCGTCAGCGGGACCGGGCAGCTCTGCATGCTGGGGATCGTCTGGATGGGGCGCGCCGGGTCGCCCAGCCCGAGGACGGCGGCAGAAACGGCCAGATTCGCGCCATAGAGCAGCACGACGCCCGCAAGCACCGTTGCCAGCATGGCGGCGGCCTTGCGCCAGTAGAGCGCGCCGTGGCCGCGCCGCGTCGGGCGCAGCAGCACCATCAGGCCCGCGCTGCGCTCTCCCGTCAGCAGGACCAGCCCCGAGACCGCCGCAAACAGCAGGAGCAGCAGGTCCGTCAGCCGCCAGTCCAGCAGCACCTCCACGCCGTCCGGAAAGGACGGCTCCAGCCGCACGCCGAGCAGGGCGCTGTAGGCCGCAAGGCCCTTTTCCAGCGTGCGCTCGGCAAAGGGATCGGCAGAGAACAGGCCAAGGCGCAGCTTGGCCTCGGTCTCAGCGCAGAGGCCGCGGAGGTATTCGGGGTAATTTTTCGTCGCCTCGACCTCGTCGCGAACCGTGCTCAGCAGAGCATAGCGCCGGAGGTCCTCATCCGGCACCTGCATGATATCGACGTCCTCGCCGTAAATTCCGTTGAGCAGGGCGTCATACTCCTGCTCCAGCGTGTCCAGATGGGCATACTCCGCCCGGACGTCCGCGCGGGTGAAGCCGCCGAGGTCCTTGGTGCAGCGGCGGTAGAACAGCGCCGCATTCACCGCGACCGCCAGCGCGAGCAGGAGCATCACATAGCGGTTGCCCAGAATTTTCCGCAGCTCATAGCTCATAGCCCGTCCTCCGCGCCGAAGTAGTGCAGATACACATCCTCCAGCTCCGGCGCAAGCGGCCTGCAGGCAAAGGGCGGCTGCTTTTCCGCCAGCAGGCGCACGCGGATATGCCCCGCGTCGACGCGGGCGATGCCGCAGACCGTCCCGGCGGCCTGCGCGGCGGGCAGCTCGGACTCGGCAAGCTCCGCCTCCCAGACCTGCCCGGCCAGCTCGTGCGTCAGCTCGGCCGGAGAGGCCTTGCGCAGCAGCCGCCCCTCGGACAGGAGCAGCAGCTCGCTTGCCACATACTCCACGTCCGGCACAACGTGCGTCGAAACGATCACGATCTTCTGCAGGGCGATCTCCGCGATGAGATTGCGCACCGCGATGCGCTGCCGCGGGTCCAGCCCGGCCGTCGGCTCATCGAGGATGAGAATGTCCGGCTCATCCAGAATGGCCTGCGCCAGCAGCAGGCGCTGCTTCATGCCGCCGGAGAGGCTGCGGATCGTCTTGCCGCGCACGTCGGACAGGCCGACCGCGCCGAGCGCCCAGTCGATGCGCTCCAGCGCCCGTGCGCGCGGCATGCGGCGCAGCGAGGCCATGTACAGCAGGAAGCGCTCCGCCGTAAAGCCCGGATAGAGCGTCTGCTGCTGGGGCATGTAGCCCACGCGGCCGCGGAAGGCCGCGCCGAGCGAGCGGATCTCCGCGCCGTTGAAGCGGATCTCTCCCGCCGTCTGGCGCAGGTTCCCGGTCAGGATATTCATGAGCGTGCTCTTGCCCGCTCCGTTCGGCCCGAGCAGGCCGTAGATGCCGCCCGTTAGCTCGGCCGAAAAGCCGATCAACGCCTGTTTTTTTCCGTAATTCTTGCTCAGGGCATCAAATGTCAGTTCCATCGTCCATCTCCCCCGCCGTCTCAGCGGAACGCCGCGTCATAGTTGCTTCGGTAAAAGTCCTCTTTGCTGATGTAACACTGCTCGAAATCTCCACTCGAATTGCGCTTCAAGCCAGCGAAATAACCGTTGCATTCACAATCCACGCCAAATGCCACTACATTCCCACCGCAGGTGTCCAGCTCAATGACTGATCCATCTGCGATGTCTACCGCCCATGCGCGGCAGATATCTTCCGTTCCGCAGATGGCGATCACATGCCCGTCAACGATCTGGTAGTTATACTCATCCCAATCCTGTTCATAGGTAAAGAGCTTGATTTCCGTCTGTTTCTCCAGATCATAGACATACAGACTGCGGTCGACCTGATACACAGCGTACTGGCCCCAACTTTTGTGCGGGTCGATTGTCCGGACATAGTTCTCCGACGCATCCACAAGCGAGGTCTCCTCGCCCGTTTTGAGATTTCGGACCAGAAAGCGAATGCCAAGAAACTGCCGGTCATACTCGTCCGGGGACGTTCCCTCCGGCTGCTGCGCAAGCCAGTCTTCAAATTCCGGCGCATCTTCCGCCATTTCCAGCACACGGAAAACTGCAACGTCCCCCCAGACGTCATAGAGATCGTAGCCATTGACGTTTTCGAGGATCGTCGATACCTCTCCTGTCTGCAGATCGACGGAGACGAGGCTGCTCTCCTGCGCGACAGCTGTCAGCTGTACGCCATCCGTCAGCGCATAGGTCTCTCTGTTCACGTTGACATATGCTTTTCCAAAGGATACGCAGCGCAGCACACACCGGCATGCCTCATTCTCGTTTTCCGGCTCCCAGCTTGCGAGGGTCTGCAGCGGTCCACCCGTGAGCGGACGCGTGACGAGCGCCGAGGCTGTCTCGTCGTCCGTATAAACCATAGCATAGTAGTTTTCCCGGTATTCCACCAGAGACTGCAGGTCGCCGAAGCAGGCATTACAGGTGGGATCATTATGCCGGCAGCCGCTCTGGTAACATGGAACATAAGTCGTATGAGTCACAGGGTCATATGCCTGAATGTAGGGATGTAAATACATATCCCACTGCCAGAACCCGCCGGTCGAAGCGGAGGCGGCCATATTGCCAAACGTTCGAATGTTCTCCTCCGGAACCGGATAAGTCGTAACAGGAATCTTCGAGTCTGTAACGATCGCACCCGAGGTCTCACCGCCCTGCTCCGTAGCCTCGTTCACAGGAGCGGCATAACAGCCGCTCAGGATCACTGCCGCAGCGGCGGCTGCAAGCAGCAGGCTCAGAATTCTTCGACTGGTCAACATGGCCACCTCCCTTGTTTTGTAAGGCAGATCAGCGGAACGCCGCGTCATAATTGCTTCGGTAATAATCCTCCTTGCTGATATAATACTTGTCACCGTTGTTCGAATCATGCGGTATGCCGACAAAGTAATCATTGCACTCATAATTCACCGAGAACGGCATTACATCTCCACCGAGGGTATCCAATTCGATCACAGACCCGTCTGTAACATCGATCACCCAAGCAAAACAGCGATCCTCCGTTCCGCAGATGGCGGACACATGACCATCCATGATTGAATAATTGTATTGCTCCCAATCCTGGTCATAAGTAAAAACCTCTTTTGCAGTCTGCCTTTCCATATCGTAGACGTATATGCTGCGGTCGACCTGATACACGGTATACTGCCCCCAGCTGACATACGGGTCCGCCGTCCATACAAAATTCTCCGTCACATCCACGATCGTTTTCTCTTCGCCTGTTCTGAGATTTTTGGAATACAGGCGGAAGTTATAATCTTCTGACCCATCCCGCTTCACCGGCGTTCCATCCGGCCGGTCCGCATACCAGTCCTGAAAAACAGCGACATCGCCCCAGACGCCGTGCATATATGGGAGATATCCGTCCTCATCGGTCATATACTCCACAAGCTCGCCCGTTTCCAGATCAAGGCTGCACTTACTGTATTCCTCCTTGACTGCCACCGCCTGCCCGTCCTCTGTCGCATAGGTTTCTTTTGACACCGTGAGATAAGCCTTCCCGAACGAAAGGCCATAGAAGCCACACCGGCATTCCTCATTCTCATTTTCCGGTTCCCAGCTTGCGAGGATCTGGAGCGGACCGCCGGAGACCGGCCGCGTGACAAACGCCGAAGCGGTTTCGTTGTTATAATAGACCATGGCATAGAAATTACCGCGATACTCTGCCAGCCCGGAGATCACCCCGCCGAAATTCGCCGTGCAGGAGGCATCATTGTGCTTGCAGCCCGCCTGATAGCAGGGAAAATAGGCCGTTTTCGTCGCCGGATCATAGGCCTGGATCGTTTTTGCATTGAACACTGCGCATGTCCAAAAGCCACCGGTCGAGGGAGACGGAACATATATGATGTTCGCCCGAACATTTTCCTCCGGAAGAGGGTAAGTCTTGATCTCTACAGGTTCTTCCGCACCGCTGCCGGAATTTGACTGCATGGTCTGCGAGGATGATAGAGTCAAGGGACCATCCTGAGCAGAATAACAGCCCGTA